>JBDUBN010000277.1:0-4118 GCA_040004085.1 Novosphingobium sp. | reverse complement strand
AAACCGCACCGCTCCGGCGAGTTGCCAGCAGGCGAGCATGGTGAAGCAGCCCATGAAAATATCGAGCATGGCGATGCGGCTCTGGATGAACCAGGCAAAGTCGCTCGCCAGCAGCACGGTGGCGGCAATCGTGGCGAACCGCCGCCCGCTCGCCAGCCACATCGCGCGGGAAAACGCGAACAGCCCGAGTGTGCCGAACAGCGCCGGGAAAATCCGCCAAGCTTGTGGACGGTCACCAAACAGCCAGATTCCTGCCGCCAGCAGTTCCTTGCCGACCATCGGATGTTCGGCATTTTGCGGCTTGGCCATGCTGAGCAGCGTTCGCGCGGCTTTGACGTAATGCACCTCGTCGAAATAAATCCGCGAGGGAATGTGCAGGCGCATCCACAGCAGGCCAAGGAAGATGGCACAAATCCCGGCGCACCAGCGCCATGGGTCTTTTTCGGCGGGGGAAAATTGAGCGGTCTGCACACTCGGCGGATAGTTGCCCGAATGGCCAAGCGCAACTCCGTATGCTCGCATCTTGCCCCGTGCGCCGCTGGAGCCTAATGCGCGGGCTATGAAACGCACCACCGGACAAGATCGCAGCATTACCACCAACTGGCGCCCCGCCACGCGCGCGGTGCGCGGTGGGACGTGGCGATCGGATCATGGCGAAACCAGCGAGGCGATCTACCTGACCTCAGGCTATTGTTACGAGGACGCCGCGACCCCCGCCGCGCGCTTTGCGGGCGAGCAGCCGGGCATGACCTATTCGCGCACGCAGAACCCTTCGGTGCAGATGCTGGAAGAGCGCATCGCGCTGATGGAAGGTGCAGAGGCGTGCCGGGCGCAGGCCAGCGGCATGGCGGCGATGAGTTCAGCGCTGTTGTGCCAGCTTTCCGCCGGCGACCACATGGTGATCGCCCGCGCCGCATTCGGCCCGACCCGGTGGGTGACGGACAACCTGCTGCCGCGCTTTGGCATTTCCTGCACGCCGGTCGATGGCCGCGATCTGGACGCGTGGAAGGCGGCAATCCAACCCAATACCAAGGTGTTTTTCTTTGAAACGCCCGCCAATCCGACGATGGACTTGGTCGATATCCGTGCCGTCTGCGCTTTGGCGCGCGAGCATGGCATTCGCTCGGTCGTGGACAACGCCTTTGCCACCAGCGCCTTGCAGCGCCCGCTGGAGCTGGGCGCCGATGTCGTCGCCTACGCCGCGACCAAGTTGATGGACGGGCAGGGCCGGGTGCTTGCGGGCGCGGTGTGCGGGGACGCCGATTTTATCAACACCGTACTGCTGCCTTTCCAGCGCAACACCGGCAATACACTGTCGCCGTTCAATGCCTGGGTCGTGCTCAAGGGGCTGGAGACGCTGGACCTGCGCGCCAATGCACAGGCCGACGCCGCACTGGTCGTCGCGCGCTGGCTGGAGGGGCGGTTGCCGCGTGTGCTGTTCCCCGGCTTGCCCAGCCACCCGCAGCACGAACTGGCGCTGAGTCAGATGAGCAAAGCCGGGTCGATCTTTTCTTTCGAGATCGCGGGCGGCCGTGCGGCGGCGCATGCGGTGCTCGATGCGCTGACCCTGATCGACATCTCGAACAACATTGGCGACACCAAGACGCTGATCACGCATCCGTCCTCCACCACCCATTCCAGCCTGACCCCAGCGGTGCGGGCGGACATGGGTGTCAGTGAGGAAATGCTGCGGATCAGCATTGGCCTTGAGGACACGCAGGACCTGATCGACGATCTCGATCAGGCACTGCGAAGCGTGGGACTTTAACACTTGCATGTAACAAGTTTCTTGCCGGTAGGTGCAGGTTAAATCGTTTATATTAAGTTGCTTAAGTCAGAATTAGGACAATAGTGACCATGCTCGTTAGTGGATGTAAAGCCAGTCCGGTTAACGACTGAATAGCAGATCGGCGCTATTCTTGGGTTACAGGGGCAGACGACAGACCGGTGTCTGTTGTGCACCGCCCTCTCACCTAACTGGGCACGCCGAGCGAACACATGTCACTACTTGCCGCATCCGTTCCGAACCAACGCATCCCGCGCCAGGAGCTGCGCTTTCCAGTGTGGATGGAAGCGACTTGCCGCACGTCCGAAGGGGGCGCGGAAGATGTCGTGCTCTCCGATATTTCGGTCGATGGCTGCGGGCTGGTCGGCAAGGACGGCATGTTGCAACCTGGCCAACTGGTGATCATGCGGATGCATACGCTCGAAGGGCTGGAAGGCACCGTGTGCTGGGTCAAGGCGCGGCGCGCAGGGGTAAAGTTTGCTCGCCCGCTGTATCGCCCGGTGCTCGATCATCTCGTCCGGGTCCAGTTGACGGTTGCGGGATAGCACCACATGTTTGAAACTATTCCCGGACGATTGTAGCGCGCTCCATTCCGCGCTAGATTGGCAAAATCATGAAACAGCTTTTCCAGCACGCCGCAATCACCGATGGAATCACCGTGCGAGTCGCGGTGAACTTTCTGCCTGAACAATCGCGGATCGAAGTCGGCAAGTGGTTTTGGGTCTATCACATCCGCATCGAAAACGATTCCGATCAGGCGGTGCAGTTGCTCACCCGGCACTGGCGCTTCACCGACGGTCGGGGTCTGGTCAATCTGGTGGACGGCGACGGCGTGGTGGGCGAACAGCCGCTGATCCAGCCGGGCGGGAGCCATGATTATGTCTCCGGTTGCCCGCTGGCGACCCCACACGGCAGCATGGAGGGGCACTACAGCTTCCGCCGTGCCGACGGAGTCATGGTCAACGCGGCAATCCCGTTCGTACCGCTGGCCGCCCCCGCGACTGCGGGTTGAGGCCGGTCCGGCCACCACAATGAAGCGCACCCACCTGCCGCTTAATGCCTTGCGTGTGTTTGACGCAGCGGCGCGGCACTTGTCATTCACCCGCGCGGCGGACGAACTGGCGGTGACCCCTGCGGCCGTCGGCCAGCAAATCCGCGCACTGGAAGACCTACTGGGCGTTGTGCTGTTCCGCCGCACCAGCAAGGGTCTGGAAATGACCGAGGAGGCGGGCGCGGGGCTTGAGGCGCTGCGTAGCGGGTTCCTGCATTTTGAGGATGCGGTGCAGGCGATGCAGGCCGGGCAATCCAGCCACGTCTACACCATCGCGGCGCCGCGCGATTTGCTGGCGGTGTGGCTCGCGCCGCGCCTCGCCGCGTTTCGCGCCGCCAATCCCGAAGTACGGTATGTACTGGTCGACGGAGAAAACGCCGATTTCACCGAGGCCAACCTCGATCTCGCGCTGCGCTGGAGCGAGGGGCCGGACGATCTGGAGGGCGTGGCATTGGGCACCCCGCAACTGGTGACCGTCGGCGCGGGTGACTGGATCACGTGGACAGGCGGCCCGGTCCCGCATTCGGAGGCCGAGAACGATGCCCCCGTCCACGTCGGCGACGCAGGCCTTGCATTGGCCGCCGCCGCCGCCGACATGGGCCGCGCCCGTGTGCCGCTGATGCTGGCGCAAGAATGGCACAAGGCCGGACGGCTTGCCCAGCTGGGCGAGGTTGAGGACTGTCGCAAAGCCTACTGGCTCGTCGCCCCGCTCCCCCAATGGCGGCAGAAGAAGGTTAAGGCACTAGTAGCCGCGCTCGTAGGCTGATCCTCAAGCGATACGTTTATCACAGTGAGGGTCAGCCCGGCTTTTATCAGCGGCGATAATAACGGCGGCAGTGCTTGTTGTACTTGGTACGGGCGATTTCGTGTCCAGCAACGCCGCCAGCAGCCGCGCCGACCAGCGTACCTGTGGTGTGATTGCCGCGTCCGCCGATGATATTGCCGAGAATGCCGCCGCCCACTGCACCGATAATCGCGCCTTCGGTCTTGTTCAGACGCTTGCAGGCACGCGCTTCGACCGGGGAAGCCACGCCGAGGGCCATGGTGGCAGCGGCAGCGGCGGCGAGCGTAATCTTGCGCACGGTCATGGTTGTGGTCGTCATGTTCTTTATCCTTGGTGGTGAATGCAGTAGCCGGACTATATGTCAGCTAACCTGCCTGAATACTGAACGAAACTCAGCCCATTTCGTTCCGTCGCGCGCTGGCAACGCCCTGCCGCGTAATCCCGAAGCGGGACGGGACAACCGGCTGAAAAACAACTGCTTGGCTTTCGCCGCCTAG
>JBDUBN010000276.1:0-4140 GCA_040004085.1 Novosphingobium sp. | reverse complement strand
ACGCAACACTTCGCCGGGGGCAGGCCAGTTGAATATCGGCGCGTCGTAGCCGGTGGCCGGTTCGCCGATTGAGGGCCTTGGGATCGGCGAGGATTTCGGCGCAGGGCTGGCGACAGGCGGCGTCGATGCATCGGCAGGCAGTTTGCTCAGCGTCGGGATGGCCAGCACTTTGCCTGATTTCAGGGCCGCCTTGGGGTCCAGCCCGTTGGCAATCGCGATGTCCGACCACGGCACGCCATATTCGTAGGCGATGCCAAACCCGGTGTCCCCCGGTTTGACGGTGACGCTACGGCGGCGCGGGATCACAAGTTGTTGGCCAGCGTGGAGTTTATAGGGCGCTTTTAGCCCATTGGCCTCGATAATCAGCACGCGCGGCACCACGGCGCGCGAGGCAACGCCGCCCAGCGTCTCCCCGGCCTTGACCGTGTGCATGGTCTCCTCCGAGGGATCGACGCCGCGCTCGGACGCTGCTGACAATGGAGCCGCGATCAGCAGCGCCAGCAGGGCCAGCGCAGCCTTCAAGCGAAGCGCGCTTTCAGCATCGCCAGCGAGGCCTGATGCGTCAGATCAAGCTGCAACGGGGTGACCGAGACATAGCCATCGGCAATCGCCTCAAGGTCGGTTTCGTGTCCGGGCGTATGCTCGATGCCATAGAGCCCGAACCAGTAATAGGGATTGCCGCGCGGGTCTGTGCCCTTGACCACCGATCCGCGTCCGTAATCGTGGAATCCCTGCCGCGCGACGCGAATGCCTTTGACGTCGGCGGCGGGCAGCGGCGGGAAGTTGATGTTGATCAGCGTGCGGGGGGCAAATTCGGCGTCTATCAGACCGCCGATTACCTTTGCCCCCCAAGCCTCTGCGGCGTCGAACAGCACGTCCTCGCCCGCGCCGTCCCGGACATAGACCTGGCTGAGCGCGATCGACGGCACCCCGGCCAGCGCGCCCTCTATCGCAGCGGCAACCGTGCCCGAATAAGTCACGTCATCGCCCAGATTAGCCCCGCGATTGACGCCCGACAGGATCAGGTCAGGCGCGTCGGGCATCAGGTGCTTGAGCGCCAATGTTATCGAATCGGTCGGCGTGCCGGTGACGGAAAAGCGCCGCTCGGCGTGCTGGTGCAGGCGAACGGGGCGGTTGAGGGTCAGCGAATGGCCAGCGCCGGACTGCTCCTCGGACGGGGCGCAGATCCAGACGTCGTCAGACAGTTGGCGCGCGATCCGTTCCAGCACGTTGAGGCCGGGGGCGTTGATGCCGTCGTCGTTGGTCAGCAGAATGCGCATCAGTTTGCTCCCGCCGGAACCAGCCGCGTTACGCCGCCCATATAGGGGAGCAGCGCGGCGGGAATGTCGACCGAGCCATCGGCCTGTTGGTAATTCTCCAGCACGGCCACCAATGTGCGGCCTACTGCAAGGCCTGAGCCGTTCAGCGTGTGGACGAATTCGTTGGTCTTCGAACCTTCTGGCCGGAACCGGGTATTCATTCGCCGCGCCTGAAAATCGCCGCAGTTGGAAATGCTGGAAATTTCGCGATAGGCGCTTTGCCCCGGCAGCCAGACTTCCAGATCGAACGTCAGCCTCGCGGTGAAACCCATGTCCCCGGCGCAGAGCAGGACCTTGCGATAGGGCAGTTCGAGCGCCCGCAGGATTGCCTCGGCGGCCTGGGTCATCCGCTCGTGCTCGGCGGCGGACTGGTCAGGCTTGCAGATCGTCACCAACTCCACCTTGTCGAACTGGTGCTGGCGGATATAGCCGCGCGTATCCCGCCCCGCCGATCCCGCCTCTGACCGGAAGCATGGGGTCAGCGCAGTCATGCGGATCGGCAGTTCCGCCTCGGGCAGGATCTGTTCGCGCACGGCGTTGGTCAGGCTGACTTCGGCGGTGGGGATCAGCCAGCGGCCATCGGTGGTCTTGAACAGATCCTCGGCAAACTTGGGCAATTGGCCGGTGCCAAACACTGCCTCATCCTTCACCAGCAGCGGCGGCGCGCATTCGGTGTAGCCGTGTGTCGCCGTCTGAGTATCCAGCATGAACTGCCCCAGCGCCCGCTGCAGCCGCGCCATCTGGCCGCGCAGGAACGTAAACCGCGCTCCCGCAATCAGCGCGCCGGTTTCAAAATCGAGGCCGAGCGCCGGGCCGATGTCGGCGTGTTCCTGCGGGGTAAAGTCAAACGTGCGCGGGGTGCCCCAGCGAGAGACTTCGACATTATCCGCCTCGTCCGCGCCGTTTGGCACTTCAGCATCGGGCAGATTGGGGTGGCGCGCCAGTTCATCCTGCAGGCGGACGGTCAGCTCGCGCTCTTCGTTTTCCAGCGCAGGCAAGGTGTTTTTAAGCTCGGCGACTTCGGCCTTCAGCGCCTCTGCCTCGTCCTTCGCGCCGCGTCCCATGGCAGCGCCGATGGCCTTGGACGCATCGTTGCGGCGGCTCTGCGATATCTGCATCTGCGTCGCGACGGCGCGCCGCTGGGCATCGAGCGCCAGGATGTGAGACGAAATCGCTGCCACGCCCCGGCGGGCGAGGCCGTTGTCAAAAGCTTCGGGATTTTCGCGGATCAGTCGGATGTCATGCATGGCCAAGGGCTATGCCGCCCGAGCAAGTGCAGTGCAAGCCCGGCGCAAACATGAACAGCCGGGTTACCGTTTAGCGCAAGTGTTGATCCCCAGCAGGCTATAGAGGGGACAAGTGCGCAAGAACCCTGTGAGCAGCGGGATCAGCCCCAGCCATCCCCATTGTGTCCGTGGGCCAACGAACACCAGTGCGATCAAAACGATCCCCACAACGATGCGCAACACTCTGTCTGCACTGCCAACATTGGTACTGAACATGCCCGTTCTCCTTAATTGGTGAGCGCACCATCAGGCAAAGCGGCGTGTTGTGCATTGATCGGGATCAATCGCTGGCGACTAAGCACCCCAGAGCACCAACCTGACGAATTCGCGACATTGTTTCGTTTGTCCCTTGCCTCGTCCCTGTGTAGCGCGGGGCCAATGCTGTTCGCTTCGCCCCTCAATTCCCCCTATCAGCACCGCCCGTCGCTTCGCAGCAGGATTGCCGCGCTTTGCCTGACGTTGGCCGTATATGCGCTGTTTATCGCCGTTTTGTTCATGATGGCCGCGCGAAATGGCGGCGGACCGAAAGCGGGGTCGAACCTAGTGTCGGTGAATATTGCAGCGCAATCACAATCAAAGCCCAAAGCACGGCAGAAGCGCGCCGCCGTGAAGAAGCAGGTCACGCCGCCAAAAACGGTGCGAACGATCCACCCGCCGGTCCCGCACCCGGTCATTGCACCGCTGCCGCCGCTGGCGCTGATCCATATGTCGCGCACGCAGATGGCATCCGCAGATATCTCGAAAATGCCCAGCCATGCTCCCAGCGGTGAAGTGGCTGCGTCCGCTTCCGCAACAGGCGGCGAAGGGGCAGGCGCGGGAGCCGGAGCTGGTGCCGGAACTGGTGCCGGGGCTGGTGATGGACCCGGCGGCGCACGTCTCTACCGCGCTGACTGGTATCGCAAGCCGACGGACGCCGAACTCGCGCCTTATCTCACGCGCGGCACGCCGCCGGGCTCGTGGGGCGAAATCGCCTGCCGGACGATCGACAACTTCCACGTCGAGGATTGCCGCGAACTGGGTGAATCGCCGCCGGGCTCAGGATTGTCGCGCGCCTTGCGGCAAGCCGGCTGGCAATTCCTCGTCCGCCCGCCGCGCATCAACAACAAGCCACAAATCGGCACCTGGGTCCGTATCCACTTTAGCTTCACCCGCGCGCCAATCAGCAGCGCCAGCGCCGATGCGGACGCTAGAGCACTTTCCGACCAATCCGGGGCACCGTGATTGCATCAGGAAGTCCGCTGGCAAGGCGCGGTGTGCGGCAGGGGCTGGTTGCCCCTGCAAGCAACGCAACGCTGTCCAGCGGACTTCCTGATGCAACCGCTACGCGGCGGGCCAAATCTGGCCCATTGCTGCGTTGCTCGTCGGTCACGATGCTATGGCATCGCTCCCTCCTCGCGCCTTGCACTGGGCCAGATTTGACTCCGTCACGGTGACCCGGATTGGTCGGAAAGTGCTCTAAAGCAGATAACTGAAGCCGGGCTGCAGGAACAGGTGGCAGCAGACCGAGGCAATCTCTGCGGTGACAAAACCGAATC
>JBDUBN010000275.1:0-4168 GCA_040004085.1 Novosphingobium sp. | reverse complement strand
CAGAGAGAACCGCACATGGACGCCAGAACGGGCTTGACCATCACGGATACTCTAAGACACCCCTTCCTGATGGTCGCGTCAAGGATTGAGACAGTAGATACGCAATGTTGAAGACGCACCCCACAGTGGCCTATTCTGTCCCCCGCTCAGGCAAGATCCAGGTCGCGAGTCACGCCGCCATTTGTTCGCCAGTCCCTGATCAGCTGCGCATATTCCAGCGGGCCGCCTCCGTAGGGATCGACCAGCAGCGACAGGTTCTCCGTATGGCCTGCGCCGTTATAGACGCCGGGAGTGCATTTGCTGAGGTACGCAAGATCACGCCGGGACTTCTGGCTGCACTGCGCGGTCCATGCATCTTCCGCAGCCTGAGAGACCTCCATCCGCGTGACCCCGGATCGCAGCAATTCTGCGATCGTCTCGGCGGCATGTTCAGCTTGATCTCCGAATGAGTAGGGAATGTTGATAGTCCCGGCGGACTGGCGAAGAGTGCCGATGACAAACAGGTTGGGAAAGTCCCGTGTGAACATTCCATGTAATGAGCGAAATTCGTGATCCCACTTTTCCGCTAGTGTCCGACCGCCCACGCCATTGAGCGTGAAGCCGCCGGAACGATCGGCGCGAGCTGCGAAGTCGAAGCCTGTGGCAAACACGATGCCGTCCACCTCGTAGTGCTTCCCTGCGATTTCCAGCCCGGTTGAGGTAATCCGCGTGACGCCCCGGCCCTGAGTATCGACGAGCGTGACGTTCTCGCGGTTGAACGCCTCAAGATAGTCATCGTGGAAACAGGGGCGCTTGCAAAAACGGCCATAGAATGGCTTCAAGTCCGCTGCAGTGTCAGGGTTTTTAACAACTTTGTCGATGCGTTGACGCATGTGTTCCATGCGGCGGAAGTCCGTCAGCTCGTAGACTTCGTCCATCGACATTGCGCTGGCATCCTCTCCCTCGAGCAGGAGTGGTTCTGGTGACCAGATATCGCTCCACTTGTCGCCCACCAGGTTTTCAGTCTGGGGAATGCCGGCCAGAATCGCGTCGAAGTTTTCCATGCGTCGTCGCTGCCATCCGGGCTTCTGGTTCTTGAACCATGACACGTCAGTTGGTGCGTTGTCGCGCACGCCCACGGCTGATGGTGTGCGTTGGACGACGATGAGTTCCTTCGCCGCCTTCGCCAATTCCGGAACAACCTGTACGCCGGTCGCTCCGGTGCCGATAATCGCGATGCGTTTGTCGGCAAGCTTGTCCATCGGGGTCGTCGGGCTGCCGCCGGTAAAGTCGTAGTCCCAGCGGCAGGTATGAAACATGTGGCCGGTGTAACTATTGATCCCCGGGATTTCCGGCAGGCGCGGCGCGTTCAGCGGTCCGCTGCCTAGTACCACGAACCTTGCGTGGATCACATCTTGGCAATCGGTTTCGACTCGCCACCGCCGCCGGTCTTCTTCCCATCTGAGGCTCGCGACCTGGGTCTGGAACAATGCCTTGGGATAGAGGTCGAAGTGACGGCCCATAGCGCGGCTGTGCTCGAGGATTTCGTGCCCTGGCGCATAGCGCATAGAGGGGATCGTGCCAATTTCCTCGATCAACGGCAGGTAAATATAGGATTCGACGTCGCACATAACGCCCGGGTAACGGTTCCAATACCAGGTTCCGCCAAAGTCGCCGGCTTTGTCGATAATCAGGAAGTCGTCGACTTTTGAACGCCGAAGGTTCGCCGCCGTGAGCAAACCGGAAAAGCCCCCGCCCAGGATCAGGACGTCGACGTCTCGCGAAATCGGATCGCGCCGCGCAGCCGAGTCAGCATACGGGTCTGCAACCATCTTCGCATAGCGGCCCTCCAGATCGATGTAGCGATTGGCACCGTCGTGCATCCGACGATCGCGTTCCGCAGCATAGCGTTTACGGACATCGTCAAATTCGTCATTCATGTCTAAATTCTCCAATCCGTGGATGCGAGGATGCTCTTCAAACGAATCGCGAACGAAACGGTTCAGCTTTGCGGAGCAAATCTCGAAAAGGGTCATACTGACCGGAATAGTCAGGGATCGGAATTTCGATGCGGATGGGCGCGTTCGACGCACGCCGTGCCAGTACTGTTACCTCGGTTGGCACTAATTCTCTCCATTTGGATCCCGAATTTGCACGCAGGCCGCTAACCCCCTTGTCAAGCACGGCACCGTCCACTAAACGACGTTCTAAAGATCAGAATGTAATCCCACAAGATGAGATTACTGATAATATTTAGAATGGGACAGCTGGGTATCGACCACACGGCTGCCGCAACGGGTATGTCCGGGCAGGCGAGGAGGATGAGGCGATGACGGTCGGTGAACAAGTGTATGGTTATAAGTCGGTTTCCCACATGTTTGACGGGAAGCCCAAGACGATGTTCATTGGCGGTGAATGGGTCCAGGCAGCTTCGGGCAGGACCTTCGAAACGAGAAATCCCGCTAACGGTGAATTGCTCGGCTATATTGCCGAGGGCGATGCCGAGGACATCGACCGAGCGGTCCGCGCCGCACGTAAGGCGTTTGAAGGCGAATGGTCCACTTGGACACCACAGGAGCGCATGGCGCTGCTGCTGCGTGCGGCTGATCTCGTCGAGAAGCATTTCGAAGAACTTGTCACCATCGACACTCTCGAAATGGGAGCCCCGATTTCACGGGCCCCCTTCATGAAGCAGATGATTGTCGGGGCAATTCGGTTTTTTGCGTCTCAGGTCTTCAACACCGCCGGTAACACCAGGGCGAATTCGCTCCCAGGTGATTTTCGCACGTTCACGCTACGCTCCCCTGTCGGCGTGGTCGGCGGTATCATCCCTTGGAACAGCCCGCTCCTGAGCCAATGGTGGTTGCTCGGGCCGGTATTGGCGACGGGTTGCACGCTGGTGCTGAAGCCCGCCGAAGATGCTTCGCTGGCGGTGTTGCGCACGGCGGAATTGCTTGAGGAGGCCGGGCTACCCAAGGGCGTGGTCAACGTGGTTACGGGATTCGGTCCCACGGCAGGGCAGACCCTGGCCGAGCATCTCGATGTCGACCGGATCGGGTTCACTGGCTCTACCCAGACTGGCCAGAAGATTATCCAGGCGTCGGCCCGCAATATCAAGCGCGTGCAGGTCGAGTTGGGCGGGAAGTCTCCGGACATCATCTTCGCCGACGCCGACCTCGACAAGGCAGTGCCCGGCGCGGCGATGGCCGTCTTTGCGAACAGCGGTCAGGTATGTTTTGCAGGCACGCGGCTCTTCGTCCAGCATTCCATCAAGGACGAATTTCTGGAGCGCCTGCATGCCTTCACTAAGGGGCTGAAGGTCGGACCGGGGATCGATCCGTCGACGCAGCTGGGGCCATTGGTTAACCGCAAACAGCTTGAGCGTGTCACCGGATACTTTGAACTCGGCACCAAGGAAGGCGCCCGGCTGGTCGTCGGAGGCAGTCGCCTCGGTGGCGACCTCGCCAAGGGGAATTTCGTCGAGCCAACCGTGTTCTCGAACGTGCACAACGACATGCGGATAGCCCGCGAGGAAATCTTCGGCCCGGTCATCTCCGTGATCGGTTTCGAGGATGCGGATGAGGCGCTGAGGCTCGCCAATGACACCCCCTATGGCCTGGGCGGAGCAGTGTGGACGCGCGACCTGTCTACCGCGATGAGGATGAGCGAAAAGATCAAGTCCGCAACGGTCTGGGTGAACTGCTACGGGGTCATCGATCCGAGCGTCGGTTTCGGCGGCTACCGGATGAGCGGGTATGGCTGGAAGGGCGGACCCGATCAGATCGAGAGCTTCCTCTATCAGAAGAACGTGACAATGAACCTCAACTGATCCCAGACCGGGGGCGGGCGAGAGGCGCACACGCTCCCAACCGGTATGTGCTGCATTCCCGACTAATTAAGGTCCAGACCAGGAGCCATGATGAGAGCGGATATACAGAGAGCATTCGATCATCTGGCGGCTGGCATGAGCGCCAATCCGCCGCCCCAGTCCGTTGCGGAAATGATCGGCCTGCTGCGCAAAGCAACCGAGACCTACGGCGATGTCGAGCAACGTCCTCCGCTGTATGGCGTTCGCAGCATTCCCGTCGTGGCCGGCGGTGTACCAGCCGAGTGGCTAATTCCAGACGGCCTGGCGGGAGATGCCACCATCGTTTATTTCCACGGCGGGGGATGGGCAGCGGGTTCGCTC
>JBDUBN010000027.1:0-14141 GCA_040004085.1 Novosphingobium sp. | reverse complement strand
TACCGCAGATTCACCCTGAGCCCGGCCCACAGCGTTCGCGGCGCACCAAGATCGATCGAACCGCCTTGGTTCCGGGTCAGCACCTGCGTATCGGTCAGGTTCTCGCCGCGTAGCACCAGCACCAATGGACCAGCCACAGGCAGGCTGACATAGGCGTTCACGGTCGTGGCGGGTGGCAGCAGATCGGTTTGCAGGTCGTCCTCATACTGCCCGCCAGTGTGCCGCAGGGTGAGCGCAAAATCCCACTGCGGCTTGGGATGCCAGCCGAGCGTCGCGCTGGCGGCCACAGCCGGGGTCTGCGCGGGGCGCATGCCGTTGAGCGCGACCGACGCGCCGCTGGCCTCCACCCGTGCGCGGGTCAGTGCCAGCGATCCGGCGAAGCTCACTTGTCCGGCGCGGATTTGGGTGCCCAGTTCCAGCCCGCGCGCGTGCACGGCGTCGATGTTCATGCGCCGACGCAAGTTGGTGCCAATCGTGACATTAGCAATGGCCTGCCCCAGACGGTCATCAAACGCGGTAACTGTCAGCGTCACGCCCGGCGTGGGGGTATAGTCAAAGCCAGCCTCAAACCCGCGCAGACGTTCGTTCTTCAGGTTAGCATTAGCCTGCGTGGTGATGGTGGTGTTGACCACCGTTGCGCCGACGCGGGTAGGTGCGGTCAGCACGAATTGCCGGTAGAGTTCGTTCAGTGTCGGCAAGCGCAGCCCGGTATAAGCAGCACCACGCAGCGCCAGTCCGGCACCAAACGAAGCCCTTGCTCCACCCCGGAAGGTGCCTTCCCAGCCTGAACGATCGGCAAAGTGATTGTCCGCCGTCAGCGCCCCTGCTCCGCTAACCTCATGGAAAAAGCCGCTCGTCTGGCTCCAGCGATCCGCCCGTGCGCCCGCGGTCAAGACCAGCGCGCCAAGGCTCCAGTCATCTTCGGCGAACAAGCCCAGATCGCTCTGATGGCCGCCGCCCAGCCGCCGGAAGGTAACTGCGCCAGTGCTGGCGTTATAGGCGATTTCCTGAGTCTTGCCGCTGCCGATGCGCCAGTCGCCCCCCAGCCGCAGGACGTGTTCATCACCCACAGGTGGCCGCAATTCCAGCTTGCCGCCAAGGCCGGTGGCCGGGGTGCCGTATTGGTCCAGCGTCTTGCGAAAGCTGGATGAGCTAATCACAACATTGGAAAAATCGCGCGCCTGCACATAGGCCAGGGCATCGAATTGCCACGTCCCGCGCCCGACCAGCCGCAAACTGGCGTCCTGCCCGCTCGCTGCAGTATCCGCCCCGGCAAACCGCAGCGTGCGTGCGTCATTGAACACCAGCCCACGCGCTTGCAGTTCGACATCAGGACTGATCGGCGCGACCCCGCGCAGGCCCACTGACCACGATTCATAAGCTGCGCGAACAGAGGCCGGGACGCGCTGTGATGCAGGCGTGGTCCAAAAGCCCTCCCCTCGATCCCAGCGCGCCGAAACCACGGCAAACCCGTCCCCAAGGCGCGGGGCGAGCGTGGAGGAAAGTTCGCTGTCGCCGCGATCATCCAGCAATCCACTGGCATTCAGCAAGCCCAGTTCTTCCGCTCCGGCACTGGTCAGTTCAATCGTCCCGGCCACTGCGCCTGCACCAAACGCTCCCGAACCGCCACCGCGCGTTACCCGCGCGGAGGCCAGCCGCTCGGGCGCGAGGGCGGACAGCGGGACAAAGCCGAAAAACGGATCAGCCATCGGCACGCCGTCCAGCAAGACCAGACTCCGGCTCGTGGCATTGCCGCCCAGCGCCCGCAGCGTCACCCCTTGGGCCGAGGGGTTGGATGAGCGGCTGTCTGACCGGCGGAACTGCTGGAAACCCGCCACACCGGACAGCGCATCCTCAATCCGGCCAGATGCGGCGGACAGCAAGGCGTCGCGGCCCATGGTCTGGACATCATAGGCCGAGATCGCCGGAGTATCGCCCAGCCCGCGCCCGCTCACGATGATTGGTGTGTCCTCCGCGCGTGCCGGACCGGCAATGATGAGGGCGAGAGTTACGGCTGGAATCAGGTTGAGGGCTGTGCGCATGGCCGCCCCTTACACAATCCTCCGGCGCAAGGAAGGACTACTTCAGCGTGCGCGGCGCTCCGCTGCCCATGAATTTGGCGACTTGCCCACTGCACTTCATCCTCATCTGGTCTTACCGCATATGATACAGGGGTTCAGCGCGTCGTCCACGTGCGGGGCGGGCGGCGCAGCGGCGGAGACGGGTTTATCCCCCCGGCGATGTAAAGTTCGCACGATTTCGCGCGCCGGACTGGATTGCAAAAGCCTGCTCGCGCCCTACCTTGGCTCTGATGACTGAAACCCAGAATCATGGCGATTACCTGACCGGCAAGCTGCTGCTGGCGCTGCCGGGCATGGGCGACGACCGGTTTGACCGTGCGGTGATCGCGCTGTTTGCCCACAATGATGAGGGCGCTTTCGGCATTGACTTGGGCCACGTGCGCCAGGAAGTCACCATGCACGACTTGCTGGAAGACCTGGGCATCGATCCCGGTGTCGCGCCCGATTGCCCGGTGCATAATGGCGGCCCGGTCGAGCCGCAGCGCGGGTTTGTTCTGCATTCACCCGAATGGAACGAGGTTGAGACGATGATCTCGGGACCGTTGTGCTCGCTCTCCGCCTCGCTCGATGTGCTGCGCGCCATCGCGGAAGGGCGCGGGCCTCGGCACTGGCTGATCGCATTGGGCTATTCAGGCTGGGGTGCCGGGCAACTGGATCACGAAATGCACTTCCACGGCTGGCATGCGGCCACGGGTCATGCCGAAGTCCTGTGGGACACCCCCGCCGAACGCCGCTGGACGGCCGCGTGGCGGGCCGAGGGAATTGATCCGGCATTGCTGACCGCGCATAGCGGGCATGTTTGACGAAGCGCGTTTACATTGCATCAAATAGTTGTGGCCCCCTGGCCCTAGCCTTACAAGATGGCGTCGAAATATGCGGCAGCGCGCGTCGTATTCGGGCGGCCCATCGGCCAAAATCAGGGCATCCAGCACCCGCTCGCCAAGGCATGGATGCAAGTGGAATGCGCCGTGCCGAAGCCGGGTACGAGGCTTGCCAGACCGCCGTCATGTCGATGGGCGGCATGGGCTATGCGCAGGAGTATCACGTTGAACGCTACTTGCGCGAAGTCATGATCCCGCGCATCGCTCCCGTCAGCCCGCACCAGATCATGAACTGCATCGCTGAGCGGGTGCTCGAACTGCCGAAAAGCTATTGAGGACCATCATGCCCATCAAACACTCGCCGAGCACCGCGCGCTCATGGCTGTTCGCCCCCGGCGACAGCGAGCGGAAAATGACCAAGGCGCTGGAAGGCACTGCCGACATCGTGCTGATCGATCTGGAAGATGCGGTCACGCCTGAAAACAAGCTGGCAGCGCGAGGGCTGGTGCATGATTTCATCAAGGCCAATCCCGATCAGCAACGCCGCCTGTGGGTGCGGATCAACCCGTTTGACGGCCCTTATACTTTGGGCGATCTGGCCGCGATCATGCCCGCCAATCCCGGCGGCATCATGCTGCCAAAGGTCTATGGCCGCGCGGATGTCGACAAGCTGGACCACTGCCTGTCGGCGCTCGAAGTCGCCAACGGGATTGAGGAAGGATCAACCCCGGTCATCGTGCTGATCACCGAAACCGCCGAGGCCATGTTCCACACCGGCAGCTACAAGGGCGCGCCGCGCGTGGTGGCGCTGACCTGGGGGGCAGAGGATCTGGCCGACTCGATCGGTGCCAGTTCCAACAAGCATCCCGACGGCGCGTATACTTTCACTTATGAAATGGCGCGCAGCCTGACCGTGCTGGGCGCGGCGACCGCCGGAGTGACCGCAATCGAGACGATTTCCGCCGACTTCCGCGATCTTGAAGCGCTGAAAGCCCGCGCGCAATCCGTTCGGCGTGACGGCTTTCGCGGCATGATGGCGATCCACCCGGCGCAAGTCGATGTGATCAACGCGGCCTTCTCCCCCACCGAGGACGAAATTGCGCAGGCGCAGGAGATCGTCGCCATCTTCGCCGCCAATCCCGGCGTGGGAGCCATCGGCTACAAGGGCGGAATGCTTGACCGCCCATACCTCAGCCGGGCGCAGCAATTGCTGAAACTGGCGGGCAAGTTGTGAGCGTAAACGTCAGCGCCCGCGCGGCCTTTGAAACGCCGCTGTTGCCGTAAATGCCCGAGATCGAGGATGTCACTACGGGGAGTAAGTGGCATAATTTTTTGCGCTCCGCGCCTGCTTCTGGCATGGCGCCCGCATGACCACTCCGCTCTCGGTTCTGCAATTCCTGACCGCCGAAGCGGCTGCTGGCGAGCGTACCGCCTTGATCATCCTGACGGGGATTGAGGGCAATGCCGCGCGCGGCATCGGCACGCTGATGGGTGTCAGTGAGCGCGGAACCTGGCAAGGATCGTTGTCCGGCGGCTGCGTTGAAACCGCTCTGGTGGGCGAGGCACAGCGGGTGATCGCGGCGGGCAAGACCGAGCAACTGCGCATCGGCACCGGATCGCATCTGATAGATATCCGCCTGCCCTGCGGCAGCGGGTTGGACCTGCTGATCGTTCCCCTGCCGCAAGACGGCCGCGCTGTTGCACAGGCCGTGGCCGCCCTGTCCGCGCGCAGCACCGCGACACTGATCTTCAGCCGCGACGGCGAAGTGGCGCTGGCAGAAGCTCCAGCTGCTACCGGCTGGCAGGCGGACCGCTTTGCCCTGCACTTGCGCCCGCCGCTGCGGCTTGTACTGGCGGGACACGGCGAGGAAGTGTCCGCGCTGGCCTCGCTCGGATCGGCTTGGGGCGCAGATGTCATGATCCTTTCGCCCGAACAACGCATCATTGATGCCTGCGCGGGCATGGGTGAAACGCTGCTGCTCAAGTCGGCCAGCAATCCGCCCGAAGTGGCGCTCGATCCGTGCAGCGCGCTGGTCATGCTGTTCCATGATCACGATTGGGAAACCGCCTTGCTGGCCCAGGCGGTAGAGCAACCCGCGCTGTTCATCGGCGCAATGGGCAGCCGCGCCACGCAGGCTGTCCGGCTGGAGACGCTGGCCGCCGCCGGAGTGCCCGCCGACCTCGTCGCCCGCGTCGTCGGACCCATCGGCCTGATCCCCGCCTCGCGCGACCCGCAGACACTCGCGCTATCGGTGCTGGCGCAAGTGGTCGCAGCTTACGGTTCAACATGATTCCCTTGCCGCGAATTATCGCCTAAGCCGGTCACTAAACAGCGGGAGCGCACGGCGTGAGCGGAAGCATACTTGTCCTGAACGGGCCAAACCTGAACCTGCTGGGGGTGCGGGAACCGGAAATCTATGGTCACACCACGCTGGATGACGTCGCCGAGATGTGCCGCATCGAGGCGCAAGGTTCGGACTGCACCATCGATTGTCGCCAGACCAATGCCGAGCACGAAATGGTCGAATGGATCCAGCAGGGCCGCACCGGACTAGCCGGAATCGTCATCAACCCGGCGGCGTTCAGCTATGCCGCCTACCCGGTGCTGGATGCGTTGAAGCTGGTCGATTGCCCGGTGGTGGAGGTCCACATCTCGAACATCCACCGGCGCGATGAGGCGTGGCGATCAAAGTCGATCATGACGCAAGTGGTGACTGGCATTATCTCCGGATTGGGCGTCAATGGCTATCCGCTGGCGGTGCGGCATATCATCGCCTTGCAGGCCGCGCGCTAATTCAGCCAAACTCACTGCTGTCATTCTGTGGCCATCACGGCTATTGCCCGTGGCTGAGAGCGCATGATTCCGCGCGAGTCCGGCATGTTTCGGGCCAGCGCAGCGCACGGTTAAAGGGCTGATTTCATGAACAAGCCCGAAAAGCTGACCCTGCAATCGCACCCCCAACACTTCCTGAAACTGGGGCTGCGGCTGGTGTCGAACGGCCAAGGTCGGCAGGCGCTTGATCTGGTCGACAAGACCAAGCGTGAGCGGCCGCATGACCGATTGTTGGGCGAGCTGTCCAAGGCCATCATGGTCCAGCGCGTGCCCGAATTCCATGACGCCATGCTCCGCGACAAGGCCCGCAATGCCGCTTATCGCAAGGCGATCGAGGCAGCGGCACCGGGCAAGCGAGTGCTGGACATCGGCACGGGCTCAGGCTTGCTGGCGATGATGGCGGCGCGGGCCGGGGCGCGCCACGTCTATGCCTGCGAAGTCAACCCGATGATCGCCGCCACCGCACGTGAGATTATTGCGGCCAATGGGCTTTCCAAACACATCACAGTTCTGTCGATGTACTCCGGCAAGCTGGAGCGTCAGGCCGATCTGGACGGCGGCGTCGATCTGGTGGTGTCGGAAATTTTCGCCGACGACTTGCTGGGCGAAGGCGTCTTGCCCGCGTTGGCCCATGCCCGAGCAAAGCTGTGCCGCCCCGGCGCGGTGATCCTGCCTGGTGCCGCAACAATCCGTGTCGCGCTGGTCGAAGTGGCCGACGATCGCGCGGATTTCGGCCTGGTCGAGGGTTTTGACCTGACGCTGTTCAAGCGCCACATCCCGCGCACGCACAACTTTGATCCGGCCAGTTCGCGGTTGGTCATGCGCAGTTCCGCCGCCGACTTGTTTGACTTCGATTTCACCGAGGACTTGCCGCTCGCCCGCCGCTCAAGCGCCAAAGTGACCGCGACCGGCGGCAAGGTCACGGGGATCATCCAGTGGATCACATTGGGTTTTGACGACGATGGCATGTACGAAAACGCCCCCGGCGGGGACGGTCTGGCACATTGGATGGTGCGTTACTGCCCGTTCGACGCCCCGCGCGAAACGCATGCCGGAGCGGAACTGAACATCGCTGGCTGGCACAACGATTCGCGGCTGGCGTTCTGGCTGGCGGATTAGAGCAAGTTGCATTTAATCTGAATCGTCATCCCGGCGAAGGCCGGGACCCAGTCCAAACAAAAGAGTCCAAACCAAGAAGCAGCGACGCTTCGCGGCCTGGTATTCAAAAGGGCTGGGTCCCGGCCTCCGCCGGGATGACGGGTGGTTCAGGTAGCTCTAAGTGGACGTCGTGCTCTTGGAGGCACCACTCCCCGTCTCCGTCTACCCTGAGCCTGTCAAAGGGCTGTCCTGCTTCTTGGCGCGGAAAAGCGAAGTGCAGCCCTTCGACAAGCTAAGCCGCGCGCCTGCTTAATGGCAGCAGCCGCTCATAACTGGCGAAAAGTTCGGCAAAGTGGTCGTCCATTGTCCGGGCTGTCGTGCGCGTGCGGTGCAGTTCGTGGCGCTGGTCCACAAAAGCGACAATCGCCTCCGCCGCAGAAGCCGCATTGGCCGAAGTGTAAGTCCACCCGCCGGAAGCCCGCGCATGGTCCGCCGCGCCGCCTTGGTCGGGCACGATCAGCGGTAGGCCCGAAGCCCGCGCTTCGGCAGCGACCATGCAGAACGTCTCCGCCTCGCAACCATGCAGCAGCGCGTCGGCGCTTGCCATGGTCACCGCCAGTTCGTGCCTGCCAGTGATTGGCGCGAGAATCTGGATGTGCGGGTTGCCCGCGATCTGGCGGCGCACGGCCTTGCGGTCACGGCCGTCCCCCACCAGCACCAGCCCGACGGGGCGATGGCTGCCCGCTCCGGCCACCGCCTCAACCAGCATTGGCCAACGCTTTTCCGGCGCAAACCGGCCAACGCCCAGCAGCAGCGTGGCATCCTCTGGCAGTTCGCACAGTTCCAGCAAGTGGCGGCGCAGCGCCGGGTCCGCATGATCGGGTGAGAATATGCCGGGATCAACGCCCATCGGATTGGTGACGACATGGTGCAGTCCGCCCGCCACCAGCCGTTCGGTCAGCCCTTCGCTGGCGCTGACGACCATGTCGAAGCGCGCATCGAGCTTGCGCAAGTGCCGCCAATAGGCGTCGAAGCTGCGGTCAATCACGGTGCGCTGCGCCACTGGCTCAAACCAGCGATAGGCATAGGCGGACAGCGGGTCGGCATGCATGACCAGCGAACGCGGGGCCGCGCCGGGCCAGTCGCCAACCAGCGTCGCGCTGCGCCACGGAGAGGACGCCTCGACAAAATCAGGCTCCTCCCGGTCAAGTGCGGCGTAAAGCGCTTCAGTGTCGTTGAAGAAGCGGTAGTTGAAATCGAGCGGAAACAGTGGCGAGCGCAGCCATTCGATCCGGGCATTATCGCCGCGCGGTTCGCTATAGTCGCGGTCGCCCGGTGCGATCACGACGATCTCGTGGCCCAATGCCGCTCCGGCCTTGAGTTTACGGTCAATATAGGTCCGCACGCCGCCGCCTTTCGGGGCGTAGAACGCGCAGACGTCGACGATCTTCATTTGCCGAGCGGACCGAATGACAAGAGTCCCTTGCGGTAATTCATCACGATCCGCAGCGGCGTCACCCCCGGTCCGGCGTCAACCCGCACTGTGGCCGCTTTCGGCTTGGAAATCCCCAGCCGCGGGTTGCGCGAGAACGCCGCGCCATCGACCGAAAAGCCGAACTTGCGATCAGCATCCCGGTCATGCAGCACAGACAGCGCATACGACCCGGACGACGGCACGCGGATGCACATACGGGGCACAGGATCAGACGGCACGGCCATTTCGACGCGGCGAAAAGTCTTGCCTTCGTTAATCAGGATGTTGTCGTCTTCCAGAAAATCACCATCAACGGCCGGATAAACCTCAAGCTTGATGCGGCCCGTCCGGTCTTTCAATCCGGCGATCTCGACCATGAAGGCCGGCCCGGTTTCATGCGGTCGGCACTGGCCCTCGGCCTTGCCAAGATCAGGGTGCGACGGCACCGGCTTGGCCCCTATCAACAGCGCCGATGCCCCCAAAAGTCCCCATGCCATACGGTTCATGCAGTGCGCCTCCGATCAATCAGGTCAAACGACATTAGCCCCAGCCCCAGAATAACGTGGACCGCCAGCGTCAGTGTCGCGATCATCGCCATCATCGCGGGAATCTCTCCTGAATGGCCGACAAGGAACGCGGCCGCCCCGGCGAAAACAATATCCTTGTTGGGAATCAGCGGCAAGCGCGAGATGATCATGCGGATGGTCGACAGCATCAGCCACAGGGGGAAGCCCGCACCGGGCAGGATCAGGTGCCACGCCAGCGCCAGCAGCGCCGAGCCGACGACAATACGCGCGCAGTGCACCGCAAAGACAAAGCGCAGTTCCGGCTTGGGCAGGCTCAACAGCCGGTTGCGCAGCGCCATGATTGCCATGGAAGACAGCAACACGATACCCAGCGACAGCAGGACCAGTTGCCCTTCCCGCCCCAATTCCAGCGCGCTGAGCAGCGGCCAGGCGATGATCATCATGATCAGCGTCATGGCATTGCCTGCCAGTGCCGACAGGATCGCCACGTCCTTTACCGCGCCAAATGGCGAGGCGGAGATGTTGGCGCGGCGACGCGCCCAGTCGTAGAAATAGACTTCGCCGATATAGCCGAGCAGAATTTCGTTGCCGATGGTCTTGCGAACGAGCGCAAAAAAACCACCCGCCGGAATCGCCCACAGACGGCGGAAAATCAGCCAATCGGCGAACGGACCGACAAAGTAGCCCGCCGCCAGCACCGTCCAGATCAGCGGTGAACTGGGGACGACCGACCACACCTGATGCCAGTCCAGCTTGCGCAATTGCACCAGCACGGCAACGATGATCGCCAGCGAAAGCGCCGGGCCGAGCAGCGATTTCCACCACTGGCTGGGCGGCACGAATGGCAGCGGCACGAGCTTGGATGTCAGCGCGGCTGCCACCGGATCGGCTCCGGCTGCAGTAGCCGTCAGGATCGCCGGATCGACGGCAGCATCGGCAGTTTCGGACTGTTTCACCGCGGCGACCTGCTTTCCAAGGATCCCGAGCCTGATACAAGACTGGCGTAAGTTGATGGCGTATGACTACGCGCAAAGCGGCTAAAGGTTCGGTCGATGCTGTCAAGCAGTGACGGCACCGAGGTGTCTCCGGGATGAACGGCAATCCGCACCGTATCGAGCACGCCCAAAGTGCGGCGCGCGAGCCCCGCAAACATCAGCGAACTGGTGATGCGGCCCCGGCTGCGGCTGGCCCAGGTGATCACCGGTCCCTTGGCCAGATTGCGCCCGCTGACTGGCTCCCAAACTCGCATGTGATCTTCGGCCAGTGCGAACCCGGCCTCGCGCAAGGCGCTGTGCGCGCCCTCGCCGTAGAGCCATGCCGGAGCGACGAAGCCCGCCGCCGGTCGGCCAATCGCCTGCTCCACCACGTCGCGCGCGCGCAGCATCCGAGCCAGCGCCTCGTCATGGTCCAGGCCGAGGAATTCGCCCTCACCGGCGGTCATCCGCGTGGCTTTCCAGCGTGCCAGTGCGCCGCGATGCAGGCCGTCGTCGCGGTGGCGCCAGCCGTGGACAAACATCTCGACGCCCTGATCCGACCACTGCCGCAGCTTGGCCTGATAGGCCGAGTCCTGCGCCAGCGGAGCCTGATCCCAGTGATCGGGAACCACCAGCATGGCAAAGCGCTTCGAACCCAGCAGCGATTCCAGCCGATCCGCCAGCCTATCTACCTGCCCTGCGAAACGCGGACCGACGTCGTGGATTGATGCCAGCAAGCGGCGGGGCGGGCGGGGCGTTATCAAACCACGGCTCGGAAGTTGGCGGGCGATCTTGAATACAGGACCGCTGCTGATCTCGGCAAAGCGGATATCATGATACCAGAGGCGTCCTGCATGGAGCGGCCTTTGGACGATGGGGGTGCCTGAGGTCAAGTGGAGCGACGCGTAGTGCCGGTCACGGCACGTTTCGTGATACATTTCAGGCAATGGACAGACCGCAAGCGTGGGCCTAGTCAGCGGCAAAATGCCCCCAGTTTTACAGGTGTTAACGTGAGCCGTCCGGTATTCTTTGATCCGTCAGGGCGCCGCCGCCGGTGGACGCGGATCGGCATGTTTGCCGGGCTGGCGGGGCTACTGCTGGTGTGCGTGATCTTTGCCACCACTGTCGTCGCCGTGCCCGCCGCATCGCCGCTGCCGCTGGGGTTTGAGCGCCTGTCACCGCTGCCGTTTCGCGCTCAGGTTGGGCGGCTCTCGCACCGCCTGTCGCACCTGCTTCGACCGGTTCGCTCCGCCCCGGCAAGCACCGAGAAACCGCTGACCTTGGCGTTCTATACCAGCTGGACCGACGAGAGCGCCCCGGCGCTGGCCAAGCATATCGACCAGATTGACTGGGTGGCCCCCACACTGCTGCAATTGGGCGCGGACGGGCATCTGGTAGTCAGCGAAGACCCGCCGCTGCGCCGGATCGTCGGCTCCAGTCTGCATCATCCACTGGTGGTGCCGGTGCTGCAAAACGCCGTTAATGGCACCTTCGACGGCGCCAGCACCGCCGCGCTGATCCACGATCCCCGGCGGCGAGCGGTCCTGATCAATGCGCTTTCCGCCTATCTTGATCGCAATGGCGACGGCGGGATCATGTTCGATTTTGAGAACCTGCCGACCACCAGCCTTGCCGATTACCGCGCGCTGCTGGCTGAAACCCACACGGCCTTTGCCCCGCGCCACCGCGTGGTGACGCTGACCATGCCGCTCGACAATCCGGCGTGGTCGCCTGTCGCCTTCGCCAATGTCGCCGACCGCGTGATCCTGATGGCCTACGACGAGCATTGGCAAGGCGGCCAGCCCGGGCCAATCGCGTCCGAAGCATGGTTTGCAAACCGGGTGGCACGCGCAACCAGGGGACTTCCTCCCGGCAAGGCGATCATTGCGCTCGGCAACTATGCCTATGACTGGCACGACGGCCACGCCGACAGCCTGACCGTGGAAGAAGCCTGGTTGGCCGCGCATGACAGCGGCAGCCCGCCGGTGTTTGACAAGGCCAGCCGCAATCCCGGCTTCTCGTTCCTCGATAATGGTGTGCGCCACGATGTGTGGATGCTGGATGCAGCAGTAACGTGGAACCAGTTGCAAGCCCTGCGTCGCCTCAATCTGGGCAGCGTCGCGATGTGGCGGCTGGGTTCGGAAGATCCGGGCTTCTGGCCGGTACTGTCAGGCTGGCGAGGTGGCAATCACCGCCCGGACCTGTCCCGGCTTGAGCAGCAGGCCAATGTCGATGTTGAAGGCAAGGGTGAAATCCTGCGCATCACCGACACCCCGCACCCCGGCACGCGCCAGATAACGGTCGATGCCAAGGGCGCGCTGATTACCAACGAAGTCTATACCGCCCTGCCCACGCCCTATGTGGTCAACCGCACCGGCGCGCGTAACAAGCTGGTGGCGCTGACCTTCGACGACGGTCCCGATCCGGTGTGGACGCCGCGCATTCTCTCGATCCTTGAACAACATCACGTCCCGGCGACGTTTTTTATCATCGGCGAGAATGGTGTCGCCAACCGGGGCCTGTTGCAGCGCATGGTGCGTGATGGCGATGAGATCGGCAACCACAGCTACACTCACCCGAACATGGCCGATGAATCAAGGACCGGCATTTCCCTTGAAATGAATGCCACCCAGCGGTTGATCGAGGCCTATACCGGGCACTCGACCCGCCTGTTCCGCGCGCCCTATTTCGGCGATGCCGAGCCGACCACGGCAGACGAACTGGTGCCCGCACTCTATGCCCAGCAGCGCGGCTATACCGTTGTCGGGTTGCACGTCGATCCGGGCGACTGGAAGCGTCCGGGGGTGCAGGCGATCGTCGATCAGACCATCGCTCAGGTGCAGAGCGCCAACGACGAGCGCTCCGCCAATGTCGTGCTGCTGCACGACGGCGGCGGCGAGCGTTCGCAAACGGTTGCCGCGCTGCCGCAGATCATCACCCGCCTGCAAAGCGCCGGGTACCGCTTCGTACCGACCTCAACGCTGGCGGGGCTGAGCGCGGATGCGGTGATGCCCAAAGTGGCGGGCATGGATTTGGTCGCCGTGCGCGCTGACGTAGCGATATTCTCTGGGCTAGCGGTGGTGCTGGTGGGGCTGAACTGGACATTCTTCTTCGCCATTGCCCTGGGCATCGCCCGTTCGCTCAGCTTGACTGTGCTGGCGATACTACCGGGTAGCAGACGCTATCCGGCGGCGCCGACGAGCGATCACCAGCCGGTCGTCACCGTGATTATTCCGGCATTCAATGAGGAACGCGTGATCGAGGCCTCGGTACGCCGGGTGCTCGAAAGCGATTATCCGCAATTGCAGGTGATCGTGGTCGACGATGGCTCAAAGGACCGCACCAGCGAGATCGTCACGGCGGCTTACGGCAACGACAGCCGCGTCGAACTGCTCACACTGGTCAACGGCGGCAAGGCAAAGGCGCTCAACATCGCCCTGAAACGCGCACGCGGCGCAATTATCGTGGCGCTGGATGCCGATACCCAGTTTGAAAAGGCGACCATCACCCGGCTGGTGCGCTGGTTCGCCGATCCGCGCATCGGCGCGGTGGCGGGCAATGCCAAAGTCGGCAATCGGGTCAATCTGGTTACCCGCTGGCAGGGCATAGAATACGTCACCGCGCAAAACATCGAGCGGCGCGCGCTGACCCGGTTCAATGCGATCATGGTCGTGCCGGGAGCAGTCGGCGCATGGCGGGCCGAGGCCTTGTCAGCAGTCGGCGGCTATCCTGAAGACACGCTGGCCGAGGATCAGGATCTGACCATCGCCATCCAGCGCAAGGGCTGGAAGGTCGCCTATGACGAGGAAGCGGTCGCCTGGACCGAGGCCCCGGAAAGCTTCGCCGCGCTGTCACGCCAGCGGTTCCGCTGGGCGTTCGGCACGCTGCAATGCCTGTGGAAGCATCGCGGCGTGGTGAAAAAAGGTAAACCGGGCGGTCTGGCATTTGTCGGGATGCCGCAGGCGTGGCTGTTCCAGATCGTGTTTGCGGTGATTTCCCCGGCGATTGATCTGGCGCTGCTGGTGTCGATTGGCGGCACGATCACCCGCGTTCTCCAGCATGGCTGGGCGCAGACGCAGACCGATGTCCTGCGCATGGCCGCCTTCTGGATCGGCTTTTCGTCTATCGACCTGCTGTGCGGCTGGATCGCCTATCGCACGGACACGCGCGAAAAGCGCTTTCCCGCCGTGCTGCTGCTGGCGCAGCGCTTCGTCTATCGCCAGCTGATGTACAGCGTCGTCATCCGCGCGATGGGCGCAGCGCTATCGGGACTGGGCATTGGCTGGGGCAAGCAAGTGCGCACCGGCCGCGTATCGGCGACCGAGGCGGGGTA
>JBDUBN010000274.1:0-4175 GCA_040004085.1 Novosphingobium sp. | reverse complement strand
AAAAAAGCGGGGCATTTAGCCCCGCTTTTCGAAACTCTAATGCTGGCAGCGTTTACGGGCTGGCAGGTTTGTCGCTCTTGTTGCTGGCGAGCAGGGCGATGCCGCCACCGATCAGCAGAACTGCGAGAATAAGCAGCAGGGTGGAATCACCACCAAACTGGCTCTCACCGGCAACCGGCGCAGCAGTGCGGCTCAGTTCGGTTTCAGCCGCCTGGGCAATGACCGGCGAGGCCGTCAAGGTAAGGGCTGCAACAGCAGCAGCCAGTTCACGCAACTTCATCGAGTCTCTCCTTTTGAGCTCAGCAACCCGGCCACTAATTCAATGACCATAGTTGCACAAGCATTAAATAACGAACGCGATGCCCCGTGCTTGCGGTACAGGAGCCCCGAATTTGCAACGATAGCTCGTTGTCGCCTTCCCGATTAGCCAACGCCTTGATTCGTGCAAGTACCAAATGACTGATTTGCCGCCAAAGCGTTGCTGAGCGTCGTTTAACCGTGCTTTGTTAAAGCGTTGTTACAAAAATGCATCAAGTAAGTAGAAATCGGCGTGCACCATTTAACCACTTGGTTTCTGCACCGGTCCAAGGGGAATTACGGAGTGGGCACTTGCGGCTGAATATACCTTTTGCCCGCCCACCCACGTTTCAAGTACGCGCGTGGCGCGCAAATCGGATGGACTGGCCAGCAACGGATCGCGGTCCACTAGCAGAAAGTCGGCGCGCAGGCCGGGCGCCAGACGGCCAAATTTGCGCTCGGCGAACGCGGACCATGCGCCCCCGGTCGTATAAGCGGCAAGTGCCGCCTCGCGCATAATGCGGGCTTGCGGTTGCCAGCCGCCGAAGGGCTGGCCATCGGCGTCCTGCCGGGTGATTGCCGCCGCGATTCCGGCAAACGGATCAGGTGCTGCCAAGGGAGCACCCGAGCCAAAAGCCAGCGTTGCCCCGGCGGTGGATGTGGCATTCCACGCAAAAGCACCTGCCAGCCGCGCCGGGCCAAGCCGCGCCTCCGCCTGTGAACTGGCGGCGATCTGGTGAGCTGGCTGCACCGATGCGGCGATGCCGAAAGTGCCAAAACGGACGAGATCGGCGGGATCGACCACATCGGCGTGCTCAATTCGCCAACGCCGCTCGCCAGTATAGGTTGGCGCGAGTTCGGCGATTGCGTCCAGCGCGGTGCTGGTTGCCGCATCGCCGGTCGCTTCAATGGCGATCTGGAAACCATCCATTGCGGCGCGGCTCATCAGGTTGCGCAATTGCGTGCCGCTCAAGCGTGGGAGGCCGGTCGTCGCGCTGTCAGCATATGGTGCCTTGAGCCACGCCCCGCGAGAGCCCAGCGTGCCGTCGAGTTCAAACGACACCCCGCCCAGCCGCAAGCGGTCATCATAGAGCCAGGGTCCAGGCGCGGAGCCGGCGATCAGGCTCATCGCATCGATCCCGCGTGCATAGGCCACCACCCGCACCCGGAGCGTCCCGCTGTCACCTGCGCGGCGATAGGCCTGCCATGCCTCGATCGTGGTGCCCATGTCGGCCACTGCCGTTACGCCGTGTTTGAGCAATTGTTCCTGCGCATTGGCCAGCGCAATGTCGCGGTCAATCGGGCGGGGCGGCGGGGCGATGGTGTCGATCAGCGCCACCGCCGTGCCGGTCAGAACGCCAGCGGGCTTTTGCGTTCCGGCCACGCGCTCGATCTGTCCGCCGACCGGGTCTTTGCTCGCCAAGGTCACCCTCGCTGCGGTCAGCGCGGCGGAATTGCCCCAGCCAGACTGACCATCTGCCTGCTTGAGCCAGACGGGGCGGTCCTTCACAGCCGCGTCCAGATCGGCGGCGCTTGGCAAGCGGCCAAGTCCCCAGCGCTCAGGATCCCAGCCGCGCCCGACGATCCACGGACGGTCAGGATGGGCGGCGGCATAAGCGGCGATGCGCGCTTGCGCCTCGGCCAGATTGTGCGCGCCGGACAAGTCGAGGCTCAGCCCGGAAAAGCCCAGTTCGCTCATATTCACATGCGAATCGATCAGGCCGGGCATCAGGTATTGCCCGTTACCATCGACGAAATAGTCGGGGCGGGCAGGGCGCTTGTCACCCCGGTGCAAGACCTGCACCACACGGCCATCATTGCCGATCAGCAGTCCGGTCAGACGCTCGATCCCGCCACTGGAGTCCAGCGTAAACCCGTCAACGTTATCGATCAGGGTGTCGGCAAAGGCAGGTGAGGTGCCGACAAGGATCAAGGTCGCCGCAAGTAAGCTGGCCCTCAAGTCATCTTCCCCTGCAGCGGCAATCGGCGGACCAATGCGCTGGTATCCTGCCTGCCGCCGCCCAGCGCCTGCACTTCGGCGAAGAACTGGTTGACCAGCGCGGTGATCGGCAGCGAGACGCCGAGCCCGCGTCCTTCGTCCATCGCCAGCCCCAGATCCTTGCGCATCCAGTCGACCGCAAAGCCGAAATCAAAGCTGTCCTCGGCCATGGTTTTCCAGCGGTTGTCCATCTGCCACGATTGCGCCGCACCGCCCGATATCGCCTCGTAAACCTTGTCGGTATCAAGGTGCGAGGATTGGGCAAAGCGCATCGCCTCAGCCAGACCGGACACGACGCCAGCGATGCAAATCTGGTTGGCCATCTTGGCGAGTTGCCCGGCCCCGGCCTTGCCGATGTGGACGACGCGGCTGGTATAGGCTTCGAAGATCGGCAACGCGGCGGCGATTGCATCTGCCCGCCCGCCGCACATCAACGTTAGCGTGCCATTTTCCGCGCCGATCTGGCTACCGGTCATCGGCGCATCGACGCAGCGGACTTCCTTGTCGCGCGCCTCGACGGCGATCTGGCGCGCAATGCGGGCAGAGGCAGTGGTGTGATCGATGAACAGCCCGCCGCGTTTCAGCGCGGTGAACACGCCGCCCGGACCGAGCACAACATCGGCAAGGTCATCGTCATTACCGACACAAGTCAGCACGACATCGGCCCCTTCGGCGGCCTCTACCGGGGTGTTGGCGACCCGCACGCTGAGGCCCGGGTTCTCAGCCAGCCAGCGGTCACGCCGCCCGGCAGAGCGGTTGTAGATGGTCAGATTGTGGCCAGCCTGAGCCAGATGTCGGGCGATTGGCCCGCCCATCACACCCAGGCCAAGGAACGATATGTTGCGTGCTTCGGTCATGTCGCCAGTGTCTAATGCCTTCTCGCCGATACGCCAGCCCCAGAGTGTCAGTCGGCGTCGATGCCTCTTTGCTGCCGTGCAGTGATCGACTATCGGGCGACGATGGTTGTTTCAACACGTACCCACCGGATCGCCGCGGTCGCTTTCTGGCTCGCGCTGGTTTTTGCCGTGACTATGGCTTTGCTGCCGCACCCGCCCGAGCTTGCTGCGGACAAATTCGGCGACAAGTTTCACCACGTGCTGGCCTTTTCCGTACTCTCCGCGCTGGCCGCTACTGCCTTTCCCCGCACGCCGCCGTGGCGGATGATTGAGCACCTGTCGTTTCTGGGGGCGATGATCGAAGTCGCACAGGCGATCCCGGCACTGCACCGCGATTGTGACATCCGCGATTGGGTGGCCGATACGATTGCGGTAGTGGTGGTGACGGCGATTGCTCGCTGGCTCAGGCGCTCACGGCGGAAATAGCCGCATCCCTTTCCAAACCAGAGGCTTTCCGATAGGGCGCGGGGATTATGCACAGTCTGACCACTCAAGCTACTGCGGCCTCATCGCTGCTTACTCTCGCCGATATACAAGCGGCGGCGGAGCGGATTTCCGGGTCGATTGTCCGCACGCCAACGCTCTACAGCACGACGCTGACCAAGATTACCGGTGCGGAAGTCTGGCTGAAGTTTGAAAATCTCCAGTTTACAGCCGCTTACAAAGAACGCGGGGCGCTTAACGCTCTGCTGTTGATGCCTGAGGAACAGCGCAGCCGGGGCGTGATTGCCGCGTCGGCTGGTAACCACGCGCAGGGTCTCAGCTATCACGGCACCCGGCTCGGTGTGCCCGTCACCATCGTCATGCCGCGCACCACGCCGATGGTGAAGGTGATGCAGACGGAACAGGTCGGCGGCACCGTGGTGCTCGAAGGCGAGACGTTTGACGAGGCTTCGGCGCACGCGCGGCGGCTGGAACAGGAATTGGGCCTCGCCTTCGTGCACCCGTTCGACGATCCGCACGTGGCGGCGGGGCAGGGGACT
>JBDUBN010000273.1:0-4175 GCA_040004085.1 Novosphingobium sp. | reverse complement strand
TGGATCGCGCTCGCCCCCGCCCGATCCTGCCAGTGACTTGCAGTCTGATCTCGCCATCGCCGCACAGTCGCATCGCATGGAGTCATAGCGAAAATCGGTTGTGCAGCACGCGACGATGCCGGGAGCGCAATTATTGCTTGCGCTTCATATCATACGTAGTCATATAACTCGTGAGCGCCTTAACGGTGTCACGAGAGGGATTCTATAATGCGAGCGACTTGTGCCTTTTTTTCGCGCGGCTGATGAGCAGAGTCGCCGCCCTTGCCTTGGCAAGGTTAGCAAGAATCTCAAAAATATGTCGTTCGCGGTTACGCGGTGCAGGTAAATGCCTTTCAGCCGGCGGGACATCCCAGAATTTGGCAGCGCGACGATCTGCCGCTGCGCACAGGCGATTAACGTCGATGGTGGCGGGTGATGCGTGGGTAGTCGGTGCCTGCCGCAAGTGACAACAAATGTAACGCGCGTACTTCGTGCAATGAGTGCGCAAAATAGTGGGGGTAGAGATAATGATAAGGTATAAATTAGCGAGTTCTGCGATCGTACTGGCGATTGTGTCTATGTCGGCAACTTCGGCACTTGCTCAGGAAGCCACTACTGAGTCGCCCCCTGAAACTGGGCTTGGCGAAATCGTCGTCACTGCGCGGCGCGTGTCTGAAAATCTTCAGTCGGTCCCCGTTGCGATCACTGCGTTCAGCGGCGAAGATCTGAAGGCCCAAGGGGCACGTTCTGCCCTGGATATTCAGACGCTCACGCCCAACCTGAAGATTCGCGAAGCGGGCGGAAATCCGTCGGCGCTGTCGCTCACCATTCGTGGTCAGGTCCAGACCGATATCATCAGCACGCTCGATCCGTCGATCGGCGTCTATGTTGATGAAGTCTATTATGCCCGCGCGATCGGCCTCAGTGCCGGTTTGCTCGACATTGAGCGGGTGGAAGTTCTAAAGGGCCCCCAAGGTACCTTGTTTGGTCGTAACACGACCGGCGGCGCTCTCAACATGACCACGGCCAAGCCGGACGCGACTGAATTTTCTGGACACGTCCGCGCCAATGTCGGCAACTATGGCCGCTTTGATACCGAAGCGGTGGTCAATATTCCGCTGGTTCAAGACAAGCTGGCCTTGCGTGTAGCCGGTCAACGGCAAAAGTCTTCGGGCTATGGACGGGATCTCGTGTCAGGCGAACGGCTGGCCGAAACGAATAATTACACGATCCGCGGCAAGCTTCGTTGGACCCCCAATGATCGGCTTGACGTCACGATTTCTGCCGAACACTTTAACCTCGACCAGAATGGCCCGGTCCAGCGGCTGCTTTACGTGAGCCCAACCACGGTCATCCCACTTGGCGGTGGGCTCGCGCTAACGATTCCGGCTACGCCCGAAATCGTCACCGCACTGGCCACCGGCGGCTGCTTCGATACAGCATTGCTTGCTGGCCTCGCGCCTACGTTTCCATGCGCGGGGTTCAGCACCTACACACCAGGACCGCGCACCTTCGCGTCGTATATCGGCGGCAATCCTTACGATGTTTCGCTGACGCAAGTGCCGAAAGTCACCGCGAAAACGACCACGGCATCACTCAATGTCGCGTATGACCTGGGAGCCGCGACACTCAAGTACATTGGTGCCTATCGCCAGATCGAGAATGCCAGCCCGATCGATCTGGATGGCACGCCAATCACCATTCTGCAAACAACAACCGCGCAGAAAAGCCATTCCTGGTCGCACGAGCTTCAGCTGTCGGGCAAGGCATTTGACAACGTGTTCGATTACACCCTCGGCATCTATCGCTTCACCGAAAGCGGCAGCGATGGCTCGACGACGCTGGCGCTTCCCGTCATCAACCCATTCAACCCTTCGGCCACGCGTGGTTTCGTAGCCAGTAAGGCTCTTGCTTTTTACGGCCAGGGCACGGCGCATCTGTCGGACGCTTTCTCGCTCACCGCAGGACTTCGCTGGTCACAGGACAAGAAGCGACTTGATTCGCGCTCGACGGTCGCTGGTGTTTGCGTGGTCCCCGTGGCTCTGCTCAACAATCCGAACGTTGCCTGCTCTGCAATTTTCAACAGATCAGATGAGGCGATCAGCTACACTGCCAGCGCTAACTATCAAGTTGCCGAAAACGTGCTCGTCTATGCCAAGACCAGCCGCGGCTTTCGTGGTGGCGGTTTCAATCTGCGCGGCACAAGCGTGCTGTCATTCACGCCTTTCGGCCCAGAAAAGGTTACTGACTACGAACTTGGCCTGAAGTCTGAATTCTTTGATCGTCGCGCCCGTTTCAACGTGGCGCTGTTCACGTCGGACTATAGTGACATTCAGAAGTCTACTATCGTTGCTAATGGCCAGGGCGGCACCGCCACGATTGTGGCCAACGCTGCAAGTGCGCGAGTCAAGGGCTTCGAAGCAGAGCTTACCTTACTTCCGGTCGATGGACTTCGCTTGAACGGGACGATCGGCCTGACGGATGCCAAGTACAAAAGCTTCCCGGCCGTCTGCGTTGTTCCGGGCGGCCCTGCCGCAGGAACGCCCTGTGACCGTTCGGGCGAGCCGTTCGAACAGGTTCCTAAGGCAACTTGGAGCCTTTCGGGCGAATATCGTGTGCCGGTAGCTAGTGGCGAAGCCGCGTTTCGCCTCGATTACAGTCACGTAAGTTCAATTGTCAGCCAGGGGATTACCTTTACGCAGACCCCGGCACTCACGCCGTTCGTTACCCAAAAAGGTTACGGCCTACTCAACGGCCGTCTCTCCTGGACGATGGGCGACAAGGGCTTTGAAATTGCAGCATGGGTCCGCAACCTTACAGATACCCGCTATTATGTAGGCCAGCTTGATTTCGTGAACAGCGGCCTTGGCTATATCGAGGGTCAGGTTGGCGAACCGCGTACTTTCGGCGTGGAAGTTGGTTACAAGTTCTGAATGGCGCGGGTACCGGGCCGCAAAGCTGCGGCTCGGGACCAAGCAAGATACTTTAGCGCCATGTTTGCTGATTTTCTTGTCCTGTGGGTATTTGGTACGCGACAAACTCGCGTGTTCGAAGTGAGAAATTTGCCATGCTGACGAATGCAGAATTGCCATATCCCGTTCCAGAGGTTCTGTTAAATCCAGGCGGTCTTTGGGTGTTCAATTGGGCGATCCCTATTTTCGGCAGCGCGGTCATCCTCTGGGCCGCAATCCAGACTATTCGAACGGGCAGGCTTACCTGGAGCTTTCTGTTCCTGTTCAACTCTCTTCTGGTTTACTGGATGGAGAGCCTCGGGGATTGGGGGCAGCATCTCATTTACAGTCCTGCATTTACCCTGCATCACATGTTCGACTGGATGCCGCTAAAGACACCCTATGATCCGCTGTTCATGCCCTTTTCCTATGCTACATATTGGACGGTACATGCCTGGATCGTGTTGGTTCTGGGTCAATTTCTGACCCGCCGTTATGGCTGGACCATCCTCAAGGCAATGTTGGTGATTGCAATTCCGACAAACCTGGTCTGGGATTTCCTCGTCGAAGGTTTAGCAACGTATCAGGGCTGGTGGACATACGATCCGGGAATCGGTCCTGTTCTCGAATGGCCAACAGGCGGTCGCATTACCCTGCTGCTAACCATCGGTGCTATGTGCACATGGCCTAACTTGATCGCATATTGGGGCGGGAAGCCAGCGGTGCTTGGCCTGAACCATATCGAGCGCATGTGTGGCCTAGCACGCTTTACCCGGGAAAAGCCTTCTGTAGAACCAACGCCTGGTTCGTCACCTCGAGAGCAATACGAAGCTCGGTTGAACTATGAGCCGACAATCTCGCTCTGGAAATTCGAGTCCCTTCGCCTCCTCGCATGGGTGGTGGTATTTAACGTCAGTTTTGCAATACTCCTGGTCATGCCAGTCATGATGATGCGCGTCATCACCGGACATGGCAGTCCATGGATCCCACCAGACATATTTCTGCCTTAAGGTTTGAACCAAAAATTTTGCTGGAGATTGTTATGAGTTATTTGCCATCTGAAGATCCAAAAACGTTTCGCAGGGAAACCTTGGACGTGTTCCTAATCTGCGTCGCTTTCGTTTTCTTCGTCTGCGTCGCAACCTATTTCACTGATGGAATCGTCGTAAAACTCTGACAGAGTTGAAGTGGGGGCACGCCGAGCACGCTGTTGTGCAATGTCCGTCGTCAGAACATTTGGCGCAG
>JBDUBN010000272.1:0-4180 GCA_040004085.1 Novosphingobium sp. | reverse complement strand
GCCCGAATAGCCTTCGAGCATATCATCGCAGCGGTCACGAACCCGGCCGCGATCTTCGGCCTTGTCGATTGCTGCTCCTGCAACCGCGCCAACCACCGCCCCCGCGACTGTGCCGAGTGCGCGATCATGGCGACCGGCAATCTCGTGCCCGGCAATGCCGCCGACCACGCCGCCGATGATTGCCCCGCCTACGCCATTGTCACTCAGACGGTGACGGCATTCGGCCAGCCAATGGTCACGCTGAACGCCGAAATCTCCGCCCGTTTGTCCTTGCCAGCCTCCGCCCATCGGCGCGCTATAGGCACCGGGAGGCGGCGGTGGAAAGGTGTTGCCATGATCGTGCGCCAGCGCAGGTGCGGCGGAGAGAGCGGTCACGGCGGCGGCCAGCGCGGCAGTTCCGGCAAGAGCGCGAAGGCGCATGGGCATTGTTCCCTGTTATTGTTCGCACGGCGGCCAGTCCCGCGTGTTAACCGGGAATTTAGCATCGTGTCCCGCAGAAAACCAAGGCTTCGTCGAACAGCATAGCGACCGTGTCCCGAAACGGAGCAGGATTCGCCCTCAGGTTACTCACGCGATAGCCGGGGCATGCCGTCATACTAGCGCCACGCAACAGTTGCCGCCCGCGCGGCGCGCGCCTATCTTGCCGGAATGCAGATCATCAGAAAATTGCTCGTTGCCTTGGGTGTGTTCGTTGTCGTGGCGTTCGCGATGGGTGTGTGGCTCGCGCATGGCAGCCCAACCGACCGCCCGCTGTCGGCGAGCGTTGGCAAGAACGTCACTTTGGTCGATCCTGCACCCGAGCGCTTTCCAACCGTCGGCATTGCCTCACCCATTGGCTGGGGCGCCAACGAGGCCCCGAAGGCGGCACCCGGCCTGACAGTCGGTCGCTTTGCGCAAGGCCTGAACCATCCGCGCACGATGCTGACTCTGCCCAATGGCGACGTGCTGGTCGCGGAAACCGATCATCCGGCGGCCAAGGGTGGGGGATTCACGGGCTGGGTCACCAAAATTCTCTACAAGCAGGCCGGAGCGGGCGGGTTGTCGCCCAACTGTATCATCCTGCTGCGCGATGCCAATGGCGACGGCGTGGCTGAGCAGCGCTTTACCCTGCGCCAGCAAAGCCTTGATTCGCCTTCAGGAATGGCTTTCCGCGACGGCAAACTCTACATCGCCAACCACAACGCGGTGCTGATGTTCGATTACAAGCTGGGCGACACTGCGCTGACTTCGGCGCCGAAAAAACTGTTCGATCTGCCGGGCGGGGGCAATCACTGGATGCGCAACCTGCTGCTCAGCCCGGACGGCAAGAAGCTTTACGTGGCAGTCGGCTCAGCATCCAACATCGGCGAAAATGGCATGGAGGCCGAAGTGGGCCGCGCTGCGATCTGGGAGATCGATCTCGCTAGTGGCAGGCCGCGCCAATACGCGGGCGGGCTGCGCAATGCGAACGGCATGGACTGGAACAAGTCGACCGGCGAATTGTGGACGGTGGTCAACGAACGCGATCAGCTTGGCGGCGATCTGGTGCCCGATTACCTGACCAACGTACCGGTTGGCGTGCAGTATGGCTGGCCGTGGTACTATTGGAAAAAGAACTTGGATGACCGGGTGACCTCGCCGATTCCGGAATATCTGGGCGAATATGTCCGCAAGCCCGAATATGCGCTGGGCGCGCATGTGGCGGCGCTGGGGCTGAAGTTTGCCGGTGAGGGCAACCGCATGGGTGCGGACTTTGCCAGCGGCGCGTTCATTGCGCGGCACGGATCATGGAACCGCAAGCCGTTGTCGGGGTACGACGTCGTGTTTGTCCGGTTCGATGATCACGGTAATCCGCTGGGCATGCCGGTGCCGGTGTTGGGCGGTTTTCTGACCAATGACGGCAAGGCGCATGGCCGCCCGGTGTGGCTGACATTTGATGCGGGCGGGGCCTTGCTGGTCAGCGATGATACTGCCGGCATTATCTGGCGCGTCATCGCCCCCGGAGCAACGCCGCGTTCGGCAGTACGTGAGGTCGTCACCGACCACATGCCGCCGCAGCGCCAGTTGAACAGCGAAGACTTCGCCACCGCCAAGTTCAAGCCACAGCCGGAAGACGCGGGGGTGCGGTAGGAATTAGAGCGTCCGGCCCGCTCGTCCGGCCAGTTCGTTGACGTAATGCCAGGCCACCCGGCCCGACCGCGCGCCGCGCCGCCGTGACCATTCCAGCGCGTCACTTTCGGTGAAGCTTAGCCCGAATTCGGCGGCGTAACCGGTTATGATCGCCAGATAATCGTCCTGACTGCAGACGTGAAAGCCGATAGACAGGCCGAACCGGTCGGCCAGCGCCAGCCGGTCATCGACCACGTCGCGCAGATTGATCGGATCGTCCTGCTCGCTCATGTGGCGGCTGACGATGGCACGGCGGTTGGCGGTTACCGCCAGCCGGACATTGCCGGGGCGCGCCTCCACGCCGCCTTCCAGCCAGCTGCGCAATTGGCGCGGGCCAGTGCTGTCGCCGTCTTCAAAGCCGAGGTCGTCGATATAGACCAGAAAGCGCCGCGATTGCGCCCCCAACTGGACGAACAAAGTCGACAGGCCGGGCAGCGCATCTGGGGCGACCTGCACCAGCGCGATCTGGCCGGGATGGGCCGCCTGCGCCGCCACTACGGAGCCGCGCAGCAAGGCCGATTTGCCCATACCGCGCGCGCCCCACAGCAGCATGTCATGCGCCGCATTGCCCGCCGCATGACGCTCCACATTGGTGACCGCAGCCTCTTTCTGGGCATCGATCCCGCGCAGGAGGTTTAGCGGCGGAGCGATCAGGTTGGGCACCCCGCGCGGGCCGGAATTGTCCCAGATATAGGCCGGATGCATGGCCCAATCGGTCGGCGCGGTCGCTGTTGGGGCAAGCCGTTCAAGTGCGGCGGCGATCCGGGCCAGAGTGTCGCCGGTTTCGCTCAGCATGCTGCCAGCGCCTCTGCATCAAGAGCGTAAAGCAGCGCCGATCCGCCCATGGCCGCTGCCTTCAGCCCGGCAGCTTCGGGCACGAGATGATCAACGAAATAGCGCGCGACTACCGGCTTAGTCTTGGCAATCAAACCGTCTTGTCCCGCAACGGCGCGCGACTGGCGGAGCAATTGCCAACCGCCAACCGCCACCGCGCACATCGTCAGAAACGGCACGCTGCCCGCCAGCCTGTCATCAAGGCTGGCCTCGGCGGTCATCCACTGGCCAATAGCGGCACAATCCGCAGCCAAAGCGGCCAAAGACGGCCCGTCGTGTGCATCAGCAGCAATATCCGCCATCAGTGCCGCCAGCACGCCGCCGCCTTCCATGCCCAATTTGCGGGTGACCAGATCGGCGGCCTGAATGCCGTTCGTGCCTTCGTAAATCGGTGTGATGCGCGCGTCGCGATAGTGCTGGGCCGCGCCGGTTTCCTCGATAAAGCCCATGCCGCCGTGGACCTGCACGCCAAGGCTGGCCACTTCGCAGCCGATGTCTGTGCCCCAGGCCTTGATCAGCGGCACCAGCAGGTCGGCGCGCGAGCGGGCGGCCGAATTGCCCAGCGCCGCGCGGTCAACTTGCCCGGTGGTGTAATAGAGCAGGGCGCGCGCACCCTCGGTCAGCGCGCGCATGCGCAGCAACATGCGGCGGACATCGGGATGCTCAATGATGGCCACAGAAGCCTTGTCAGCCGCTCCGGCGCGGGCGGACTGGATGCGGTCCAGCGCATAGCGCGATGCGCGCTGAAGCGCCGCCTCGGCGACTTGCACGCCTTGCGATCCGACATTGATCCGCGCTGAGTTCATCATCGTGAACATGCAGCGGATGCCCTGATTTTCGCCGCCGATCAGCTCGCCGATGCAGGCGTCGTGATCGCCATAGCTCATCACGCAAGTGGGCGAGGCGTGGATGCCCAGCTTGTGTTCCAGACTGACCGCCTTGCAATCGTTGGCCGCGGCGGGATTGCCTGCGGTGTCCAGATGAAAGCGCGGGACGATGAACAGCGATATGCCGCGCGTGCCCTCTGGCGCGCCGGGGGTGCGGGCCAGAACGAGGTGGACGATATTGTCCGCCAGTTCGTGCTCGCCCCAGGTGATGAAGATTTTTGTGCCTTTGATCAGGTACTTGCCGGCGTGTTCGCCCGATTCAATCGGCGTGGCAGTGGTGCGCAGCGCGCCGACGTCCGATCCGGCCTGCG
>JBDUBN010000271.1:0-4188 GCA_040004085.1 Novosphingobium sp. | reverse complement strand
CGCAGATTCAGGCGATGCTCAAAGTGCTGCTGCCCGGCGTAAAACTGGCCGGAGCCGACGCGGCGGATGCACTGGCGGTGGCGATTACGCACGCGCATTTGATCAGAGCGATCTCTTAACCTTCCACCAAAAGCCAACCCCGCTCATCCTGAGCCTGTCGAAGGACACGCGCAACTTCGGCCCAACGCCATTTCCCGCTTCCCCCCGAATCCCGCCTGTGCCATAGAACAAACCATGATCGCCAAGCTGACCGGCACTCTCGATGATTTCGGCCCCGACTGGGCGGTAATAGACGTTTCCGGCGTCGGCTACCTCGTCCACTGTTCGGCCAAGACGCTGCACGCGATGGGTATTCGCGGGGACGTGGTGACGGTCCACACCGAACTGCAAGTCAGCGAAAACGACATGCGCCTGATCGGCTTTGCCAGCGGCGCAGAACGCGAATGGTTCCGGCTGTTGACGGGCGTGCAAGGCGTGGGCAGCAAAATGGCGCTGGCCGTCCTGTCCGCCCTCTCCACCGAAGAAGTCCAACGCGCCTGCGCTGCGGGCGACGCGGCGACAGTGGCACGCGCGCAAGGCGTAGGGCCGAAACTGGCGGCGCGGATTGTGAATGAACTGAAGGACAAGGCGGGCGGTTTGCCGACAGTGCCCGGCGGAGTAGGCGTTGCGCCGCCGCCTGCTGGCTCGGTCAGTTCCGACGCGGTTTCGGCGTTGCAGAACCTGGGCTTCAAACCGGCAGTGGCGGCCAGCGCGGTGGCGCGGGCGGTGGATGAACTGGGCGATGGGGCGGGGCTGAACGATCTGGTCCGTGTGGCGTTGAAGAGGGCGGCGGGGTGATGGGTACCGGCGCTTCTGTCCTTCTTCGTCATCCTGAACTTGTTTCAGGACCCATCCCTCCCCACGCACGGAGCAAGGGGCGGCAAGCCCAGCCCCACCGCAAGGTCGGCCCAATGCGGATTGTCGGATTCGATCAGGCTGATCTTCCAAGGCCGGTGCCAGTTTTTGAGCTGCTTCTCACGGGTAATCGCACGGTCCATGTCACCGAACAGTTCAAAGCGGACCAGTCGGTGGACTTTGTACCGCGAGGAAAACCCCGGCAAAGCTGCGCTGCGGTGCTGCCACATCCGGCCAAGCAAATCAGACGTCACGCCAATATACAACGTGCCGTAATGCGCGCTGGCAAGGATGTAAGTGCAAGGTTGTCGTTCTTCTCGCATGGACCTGAACGTGGGGCGAAATGGATCCTGAAACAAGTTCAGGATGACGAAGTTAGGTTGGGTTTGGATACATTTCCCAACGATCCCTCCTGCATTCCCACCCCATCCCCCACTCGTCATGCTGAACTCGTTTCAGCATCCATCGTGCCGCACACTCGGACGTTGCCATCAACTAAACGAACCGTGTGGACAATCTTGTCTATTACCCTGATTTTGATGGGATATTTCTGGCTAGGCAAATGGTTGACAGTCGACTCGTGCCTCGACGCCAGTGGGGCGTGGGATGACACTAACAGCGTGCGCCTCTACCAATGACCCCCTCCCCCCACCTCACCCCCATGCGCACGCCTGAGGACCACGACGCTGCCTTGCGGCCGAAAACGCTGGCCGAATTTGTCGGGCAGGCCGCTGCCAAGGACAATCTTTCGGTCTTTATCCAGAGCGCCAAATCGCGTGGTGAGGCGATGGATCATGTGCTGTTTTTCGGCCCTCCCGGCCTTGGCAAGACGACGCTGGCGCAGATTGTCGCGCGGGAATTGGGGGTTGGTTTTCGCGCAACATCAGGCCCGGTCATCGCCAAATCGGGCGATCTCGCCGCGCTGCTCACCAATCTGGAGTCAGGTGACGTTCTGTTCATTGACGAGATTCACCGCCTGAATCCCGTCGTGGAGGAAATCCTCTATCCGGCGATGGAAGACCGGGCGCTCGATCTGATCATTGGCGAGGGACCGTCCGCGCGCTCGGTCCGCATCGATCTGCCGCCGTTCACGCTTGTAGGCGCGACCACCCGTCAGGGCCTGCTGACTACGCCGTTGCGCGACCGGTTCGGCATTCCGGTGCGGCTGATGTTCTATACCGTGGACGAACTGGAAAAGGTGGTGTCGCGCGGCGCGGCGCTGCTCGGCATCGTTATGGAGCCGGAAGGCGCGCGCGAAATCGCTCGCCGGGCGCGCGGAACGCCGCGCGTTGCCGGGCGCTTGCTGCGCCGGGTGCGCGATTTTGCCCATGTCGCGGGCGACGGCGTCGTCACCCGCGCGATTGCCGATAACGCCTTGACCCGGCTGGAAATTGACCGGCTGGGGCTCGACGCGATGGACCGCCGTTACCTGACCATGATCGCTGACATCTATAAAGGCGGCCCGGTAGGCATCGAAACGCTGGCCGCCGGGCTTTCCGAACCGCGCGACACGGTCGAGGAAGTGATCGAACCCTACCTGATCCAGCTCGGCCTGATCGCCCGCACCGCGCGCGGGCGGTGCCTGAATGACGGCGGCTGGAAACATCTGGGACTCACCCCGCCAGCGGGCAGTTCGGGCACCCTGTTCGATCTGGACGAGGACTGATCCGGGCGGCGCTTCTATTCACCATTCGCTTCGAAACATTCGCAAATTGCCAAAGAATGGTTCCAAATCGGGACAACTGCCGGCCAACTGCCTTCAACATGGCGAAAAATTCGTGAATGTCGCGGCAAATGACGGTTAACGCGATTGTCGTAACGCACCGGCTCTGCGCTTCTGAAATCACAGGGCAATTCTGCGAGAGCCGCCCACGGCTCGAAGTAGATGCGGAGCCCGGAACAGTGAGAATTTTATGTCGGTTCGTATGGCCATTGCGAAATTGTCAGTCTTCGCGGCAGGCGGTGCTCTGCTCGGCGGCGGCGCGGTGCATGTCGCCGAAGCCCCCAAAACCGCGCATCCGCAATACGTCAAGCATGCCAAGGTGGCAAAGGCGCAGCCCGCGCATCATGCCGCGCGCCGCCTGGCCCGGTCCGAACCGCGCCGCGTGCGCCGCGTTCGCCGCGTCGTGACCCGCACGATTTCATGCTGCGCGCCGCAGCCGCAGATGGCGATGATGGCCATGCCACTGCCGCCCCTGCCCCCACAGACCGGATCGTCCGGCGGCGGGCCAATCATCATTGGTGGCAGCGGCGGTTTTGGCTTTGGCGGCGGATTCTTTGGCGGCTTCTTCGGCGGCAGCGGCGGATCGAGCGGCGGCAGTGTTGTCATCACCTCCACCACCAGCGGCGGATCAACGTCCACTTCGGGCGGTTCAACTTCCTCGTCGGGCGGATCCAGCTCCACCTCCACGGGCGGCCTGACCTCGACCGGCGGATCGACCTCGACCTCCAGCGGCGGCATCACCAGTTCGACGACAACCGGCGGCGTTTCCACCTCCACCGGCGGCGTGACCAGTTCGACGTCAACTTCCTCGGGCAACGTGTCCACCTCAACCGGCGGTGTCTCGACCTCGACCGGCGGAGTTTCTACTTCGTCGGGCAATGTCTCCACATCGTCGGGTAATGTATCCAGTTCGACCAGCAGTTCCACCAGCACTTCGGGTTCGAGCAGCACCAGCAGTTCAACCTCGTCCTCGACTAGCAGCTCATCGTCATCGTCAGGCTCGACCGGCGGCAGCACGACCACGACATCCACCAGCACGGGCGGTCACGATGTACCTGCACCGCCAATGCTGCTGCTGTTCGGCGCTGCGGCCGCCACGCTGGTCGCGCGCCGCCGCAAGGCTGTGCCTGCCGGCTGAACAGGTCCGCTTTCGCAAGTCCAAAGCGCGTTCGCAAGTAAAGAGCGCATTCGCAAGTAAAGAGCACATTCGCAAGTAAAGACCTGGCCGCCTGCGTAACCGCATGGCGGCTTGCTTGTTTCGTGCTTGAGCCTCATCTGCGTTCAGCGCATTATTCTCTGTCTGCGAACTGCGAGGAACGCCCGATGCCCGGTGCCAACCTGACCGATCCGCTGCTCATCATCTGCCCCGCCTGCATGACTGGCAACCGCGTCCCCCGCGCACGAATGGCCGCCAAGGGAACTTGCGGGCGCTGCAAGGCAATGCTGTTCGATGGCCGCCCGGTCACGTTGGGTGCGGCGAATTTCGACGCACACGCCAGCAAGAGCGATATCCCGCTACTGATCGATTTCTGGGCGGCGTGGTGCGGTCCGTGCCGCCAGATGGCCCCGGC
>JBDUBN010000270.1:0-4210 GCA_040004085.1 Novosphingobium sp. | reverse complement strand
TTGCGGTAGCCCATCGCGCGAAGCTCCCGCCCAAGTGTGTACCGGGTGACGGACAACTGGAACTCGTCCCAGATCCACAGGGCCAGGTCACAAAGCCGCCAACGCACCACGCCGTGTGCTGCTGGGATGGGGCCGGCCTCGACGATCTCGACGAGCCGCGCACGTTGCTCGTCGTTCAAGATAGAAGCCCGCCCGGGGGCCTTGCGGGTGGCCAAACCGTCAGGGCCGTCCTCGTTGAAGCGCAGGACCCAATCGCGCACAATCTGAAGCGTCACGCCGGCGATCCTCGCCGCCTCGCTCCGGCTTCCTCCGTCCAGGATCAGCGCAACCGCCAATAGCCGACGGACCTGATCCGCATCGCTGCATCTGCGGGCAAAGCCACGCAAATCCGCCGACGTGTAGTCAGTTCGAACCCCAATCGCTGCTGCCATCGCAAGCCTCCCAGTGCCTGCGCTAACGAATCATAATTTCAGCAGTTTGGGAATCCCCGACGTGAGTCAGCCTCTCCGCACGTTGGTATAAGTGCGGCAAAGTGCTTCGAACAATTTACCGGCAACCAGCGCAAAAGCTCAGGCAGGTCGCGGCAGTTTTCACGCGTGATCTCAGCGATGGGCGTTGATGCACCGATGACTTCCTCAACTACACGCCGCGTCGTTTCATGAGCGAGCAGTCCGCCTGCCCCGCCGTTTGGTCGGGTCTTTTAGATAGCGATCATATATGTCGGCCAGAGTTTTAGCCGACGAGGCATCGCCGCAAGGCACGCTGTCACGGGCTACCGTGACCGTTGCTGACTCTGGTGGTGATCGTTCTGGGATCGTCACCCTGACTGTCGGGCCATCGATCTCTGAAGTCAGCAGTCGATCATCGAAATCCATGCCCGCTTCCCGGCGCAGTTTCTCGAACTCAACATCAATCTCGAACGCCACCCTTCGGCTCAGTCGAATCGCCAATGATCGACTGTCTGTCCGCAATGATCGATTCACATGACTGCATCCCATCATGACCCGCAAATCGACCGGAACTCTCACCCGAAATTGATAAGTAGACCCTCTCAGCCATAACCCTCGCACAGACCGTTTGTGTGACAGTTGTGTGCTACAGTCTGGATGATGATTTTCCGAGCGATTAGAGAGCGTTAAGTCATAATCTGGGGTGCAGTTGTGCGACACCTTGGTGCTACACACGCGAGAATCCCGCTGTTGAGTGGCGGATTTCTGCGAGTTTTCAGTAGCTTGGGGGGAATTGGAGCGGTAGCGGGAACCGCGAAACTGCCTGAAAATGGTTGATTTTAGCCATTCACGCGCGACATATCTTTCCTGATACCCCCAATCGTACCCCCAAATGTTGCGGCTGGAGGCGAACAAGCTCGCAAGTACGAACGGCCAAGCAAGGCCCCCCCTGCAAGGGGTCCTTCACGACCTGACGCGTTGGGCGATGCGGTGGGAGACCGCTGAAGCGGGAAGGCTTTAATTAGCGCGATCAGCCCGAAACGGCAATGAACAGTCTATAACGCGCACCGCGTTGCCTCGGCCCTATGCTTGTGCTTCATCCGCCCTGTATTTACAGGTATTAGGTGACGAAGACTGACAGACGACAAGTGCGTACCGATCAGCAAGTCCCCTTCCGACCGCGAAATATCGACGACGATCGTCCATTCACGCCATTGAAAATCGCCCTTTGAATGGCAGGGGTCGCGGACGTTGGGGACTAACCGGAATCTTCGCTCGAACTGCGTGAACTGCCATTCGTTCATTCGTGCGGCGCGGCCTTCATCATCACGCCCAGCTTTCCGCCTCCGATCCGACGGACAGTAAGCAGATCTATTTCGCCGACAAACCGCTATCGCATCGACGCTGCGATTGTTATTTGTACGGAATGGCCCAGACCACTTCGCTCGAACTTTACTATCGCTTCGTCGCCATCATCGATCAGGTGACTGTGGATGAAAACATTTATGCTGTTCCCAAGGCGGCCGGGATGGTCGACGGCAATGAGCCTCAAACCTTGAGGCAGCGGTGGAACTACAGCTACACCGACGGCCCGGGCATCGAGCCGCACGTACATGAGCGATGGTGGGATAGCTCAAAGCCCTTTTCTATCGAGCCGGACATCCATGTCACGCGGGCCGAGTTGAAGGGTATGGCCTCACCGTTCGTTCACGAGTGCCGATACGAGACGCCTCTTTATGGCTGAGCGATAATCATGAAGTGCTTCCGCATCGACGAGAGCGGCTACACAGGGTTCGATCTTCTCAATGCCGATCAGCCCTTTCAGGGAGCGACAGCGCTTGCGATCAATGATGACGAGGCGGCCCGGCTGATCAAAGCGCACTTCCCAACTCTGCAGGCGACGGAACTGAAATATCGCGCCTTGTCCCGCCGACCGGCCAACCACCCCCGGCTGCTGGCACTTCTTGGCGATCTGCTGCGCGACTATCAAAGCGTGACCTATGTCTGCGACAAGCGTTTCCTGCTGATCCTCATGTTCTGCGACTATGCGGTCGAGCCATGGTATTATGCCCGCGGGGCGAAATTCTATGAGGATGGCCAGAACTATTCGATGGCCTCGCTGCTCGCGATGGCCGGCCCCGCTCTGCTTGGCAAGGTAGAGCTGGCGGCCCTGCTTGCTGCCTTTCAGCACGCCGTGCGTGAGAAATCCCCCGAGGCGCTCAAGAATCTGCTTGCGGCCGCGAGCCGGACAGACTGGCAGCAATTCCCCGAGGCGATCGGGCCGCTCGCGCGCGATGCCTGTCCGGATTGCCTCTCGGCGATCACGACTCCCGGCGTCACGACCGATGCGGCAATGGTGGTGCTGCAATCGCTCATCAGCCGGATGGAGGTGATGAGCGACGAGCCCTACCGAGTCGAGCATGACCAGTCGAAGAACCTCAGCACGTATCACGGCCTGCTGAAGCGCTTCATCGATCATAACGGCGCAATCGAGCTCAGGCAGTCGAAGATCGCGAGTTTCAAATTTCCGCTAAAGCTAACAGAGGTTCAGCAGGTCGACTCCAAGCTCAGCCCCGCCGTCCAACTCGCGGATGTGATGATCGGCTCGGCGATCGAAGCGGGCATGTCCTTGGCAGGTCTGCGCTCAGGCGGGCTAGAACCTGACCAACTGCTGCCGCTCTATGCCGATGATCAGTTCATCCATCTCCTGCCGAGCATCGATTTCGAGGCTCAGAAAGAGTTTCGACGAGGCACACAGGCGGAAGAGCTCATCGACTATTTTTCCTCGCATTTCGCGGCAAAACCCGGCAGCCAGGGCGGCTGATGTGCAAAGGGGGCGAAGCCACAATGGACGCAACCTATTTCCTGAAGAACCGCACCGTGTTCCTTCGCACTTTCTATTCGACCGGAGCACAAGGCTTCGTTGACGTGAAGCAGAAGATCGAGACGGGGCAGCCCCCTTTCGACGATCCGCCTTACAGCGAAGATCCGGAGCCAGCCTACCTTGCCGAGTGGATGGAAGCAGCGACCGCCTTGGAAGCTCTCGGCATGGCTGCGCTTTCGATGCTCTCGGACTCATTGAAGCTATACCTCAACACGCTCGCGGACCGCGTCATCGGCTTCTCGTTCGACAATTCGAGATCTGCGTTTAAGCAGGGCTTCTTGTCAGCCTATTTTTCCGCGCTCGGCGAAATCCTGGAAACCGATTGGAGCGACTGCCCGGTCGATCGCGACTTGATCGAGCAGGTCGTCCTGGTTCGAAACCGCGGGCAGCACAGCGAGCATCTTTCGACCTTCGCCGTGACACTCGACGCGGCGATGTTTGAGAAGCATCCACGGCCGTTCTTCATCAGCGAGGACGAGCTCTCGACTCTGATAGCGGAGGACGGTTCGCTGAGCTCCATGCTCATGCCAACGATCCGAGTGACGGCGGTGGGCCTCCAAACGGCCATCGACGAGGTCGATGCGCTGGCGGACTGGATTGAGGACCGGCTCGACCGCGCCCACGCGTGGCGTTTGCGTAAACGTAGCGAGAGCGAGGCCGGAACATGACGGCAGCAAAGTTCTTCAGCCAAGGCGAGCTCGAAGCAATTGCGGACGCACTGGGTCACACGGACATCGGACTGACCAACCCGGAGATTGAGCTGCTGATCCGATCGACGAAAATGGTCGATCCCGGCATGACCACCAAGCGCGTGCGCATCTTTAGAGCGGTTTTCGAGCGTATTGAATCGCAAGGGATTTCCTTTGCCGCGATTTTA
>JBDUBN010000269.1:0-4238 GCA_040004085.1 Novosphingobium sp. | reverse complement strand
TGAGCGCCTGGAACGAGCCGATCGGCCGACCGAACTGCTGGCGGGTCTTGAGGTAATCGATGGTGAGATCGAGGACCGTCTGCTGCCCGCCGACGCTGTCCGCCGCGAGGGCCAAGGCAGCGTGATCGAGCAGCGCAGCTTCAGCTTGCGGCGAGGAGGGCCACGCGCGGTCAGCAGGCAGCACCAGTCCGTCCAGCGTGAGCGCGGCGAGGCTGCGCCCGCGATCCCACAGCGTCTCACGCGTGATCGCCACGCCGTCAGCCGCCACGTCGAGGATGACGCGGTGTGTGGTGCCATCGGCATCGGCGGCGACCAGCAAGAGCAGTTCTGCATTGGCGCCGTCGAGCAGGTCGGCGACGGTGCCGGTAAGGGTGATAGTCCCTGCTCCGTGCTCCAGAGACATGGTGGCCTCACCCAGCGGCGCGGCCGTGGCGACGATGGCGCCCTCGGCAATACGCGGCAGCCAACGGGCGCGCTGATCGGGGCTGGCCGCATCGGCAAGGCTCTGCACGGCCAGCAGGCAGGACAGAAGCGGCAGCGGAGCAGCAACGCGGCCCGCTTCCTCATGGAGCAGGGCGACGGCATCGATCCCCAGTCCAAGGCCGCCATCGGCCTCCGGGATGCTGATCATGGTCCAGCCCAGTTCAACCGCCTTAGCCCACAACTCACGGTCGATGCCGTCACCGTGCTGGGCATGACGTACCACCAACTCACGCGGGCATTCCTGCGCCAGCATGTCGCGGATGCTATCTTGCAGCGCGCTGAGATCAATCGCCTCGTCCATGGTTTCTCCGCTAGATTGCCCGATGGGGATGTGGTCCTTGGCCGCGCCGCGACAAGCACGCCCAGCCAGCTATCGCAGGCATGATGCATGGCTAACACAAGGGCCGTCCCTTAGTGTGTAGCATTCACTTGATTGTGGCCGACAGGCGCGGCACAACCATCGACGGATCAGCCTAAAAAGGCTCCGGGTGAGGCAATAGAGCACATGACCGAGTGGGATTATATTATTGTCGGCGCGGGCTCGGCCGGGTGCGTCCTGGCCGAGCGATTGTCAGCAAACCCGGCCAACTGCGTGCTGCTGCTGGAAGCGGGGCCAGTGGACAAAAGCCCGTTTATCCACATGCCGCGCGGCGTCGCCAAGCTCTACGGAGATCCCGCGCACGTCTGGTATTTCCAGACCGAAGCGAATGCTGACATCCCCTCTGAGACATGGCTGCGGGGCAAAATGCTGGGCGGTTCATCCTCGGTGAACGGGATGATGTATTTCCGCGGCCAACCACAGGATTATGACGGCTGGGAAGCACTGGGTGCCAAGGGCTGGGGCTGGGACCGGATGAGCGAAGCCTTCCGCAGCATCGAGGACCACGAATTGGGCGCCGACGGGGTGCGCGGTACCGGCGGGCCGCTGGGGATCACGGTCGAGCGCGAGCGTACGCCGCTGACCGAAGCGTTCATCAAGGCGGGTGAGCAGATGGGGGTGCCGCGCGTCGATGATCTCAACCAGCCGCAGCAGGAAGGCGTGGGCTATGCCATCCGCACCATCCGCAAGGGCCGCCGACAGAGCACGGCGCAGACTTTCCTCAAACAGGCGCGGGGGCGTCCAAACCTGACAGTGCGGACCGGGGTGACGATCAATCGCGTTCTGTTCGAGGGCAAGCGTGCGGTGGGCGTAGTGACGATCGCGGGGGCTCATGGCCCGGCCGAGACTATCCGCACCGGGGGTGAAATCATTATTTCGGCCGGTTCGCTGATGTCGCCGCAGATCCTCCAGCGGTCCGGCATCGGCGCGGCGGATCATCTCGCGTCGCTGGGCATCGAAGTCGTCGCGAACAGTCCAGGCGTGGGCGAGCACATGCTGGAACACCGCCTGTTCGGCATGAATTACGGACTTACCGTGCCCTATAGCCACAACCCGCAACTGCGCGGCCTGCGCGCAATTGCCAATGGCCTGCGGTGGTTCCTGACGCGCACCGGTCCGATGGCAGTGGCCTATGGCACGGTGGGCGCTTTTGCCAAGGCGCTGCCGGAATCCGCGACGCCTGATATCGAGATTCTGTTCTCACCGGTGGTTGCAATGCCCGACGCCACCGGCCAGCTGGTGGTAGACACCGCCCACAGCGTTACTCTGTTCGGCTATCCACTCCGGTCGCGCAGTGAGGGGTCTATCCGGATCACCTCGGCCGATCCTAACGCGCCCGCAAGGATCGTACCGGGCTATCTTTCGGACCCTTATGATTGCGCGGTCACCATCGCCATGCACCGCTTTATCCGCGAGTGGATGAAGCAGCCGGCCATCGTGCCAATGGTCGCCGAAGAGCGGGAGCCCAGCCGGTCGCTGCAAACCGACGAGCAGATCCTTCACGCCTATCGCACCGCCGGGCAGGCTGGCTACCACGCTTGCGGGACGTGCCGCATGGGGGATTTTGCCGATGCCGTGCTGGACGAAAAGCTGCGGGTACGGGGCGTTGCCGGGTTGCGCGTGGTGGACGGATCGATCATGCCTGCGATGGTTTCCGCCAACACCAACGGGCCAATCATGGCATCCGCCTGGCGGGCGGCGGAACTGATCCTGGAAGGAAGGAACCGATAGTGCAGGAGGGCAGCGCAATCGCTCAAGAGATCGATACCCCGGAACTGCCGCGCCGCCGCCGCCGCACGCGCGAGGATGTGAATGGCCGGATCTGCGATGCTGCCCGCGAGCTGTTCGCCGCGCGCGGATTTCACGGCGCCACCACGCGTGAGATCGCCCGGGTGGCCGACGTTTCGGAAACGCTGCTGTTCCGCTATTACGGCAGCAAGGCGGCGCTGTTCGACGAAGTCGTGGCCCAACCGTTCAACGACCTGATGCAGGAATTCCTCGCCCGGCGGCCTGTCAGCACCGATCCATTGGCCGACGAACACCACATCTTTTCGGCGGTCTACGAGTTGATCGAGCAGAACCACGCGTTGTTCATTGCGTTGCTGTCGGCCAAAGGCTCACACTCTCAAGCAGATGGCAGTGACGACGGGGGAACACCCTCATTCAACGGTCTCCAGTCATTCTTCGCGGCGGGGACAGCCGAGCAATCGCAGAAATACACCGCCCTTGGCCAGACCCCGCCGTCCGACCTGGGACTGGCGCTGCGGCTGGCCTTTGGAATGCTCGCCTCGTCGGTGCTGCTGCGTGGTTGGCTGTTTCCGGACGGCGCTCCCCCGGCCGACAAGATAGTGCCGATTCTGGAAATCCTGGTCCGCAAGTGCCTTGACCCGGATCCGTCGGTCGCCCTGGCCGGGCCTGTGCCTGCAGGTTGACGGCCCGGCTGGCCCAAGCTATGTAGCAAAGACTACATAAAGAGGATGGGCCGCGTCGATGGCAACTGCATTCAAGATCCAGGAATTCGACGACCCGACCTACGACCCATTCCTTTCGGATGAGGTCAATTTCGGCAATGACGCCGACCCTTATCCTCGTATCCACGCCCTGCGCGACCGCGGCTTCGTCCTGACCGGCTCCTACCGCGAGAACATGGGCTACCCCTGCTATTATGGCGACATACCGAAATTCACGGTGCTGGGTAGCAAACAAGTCGAAGAAGTCCTGACCGACACAACACGGTTCTCAAATTCCGGCTATCGCCCCACACTGGGCACCACCTTCGGGATGGGCAGCATCAGCACGCTCGACAATCCCGAGCACGGGCGCTGGCGGCGGATATTCCAGAAGATTTTCCTGCCCCAGTTCGTGAAGACTTGGGGCGACACCATCGTCGACCCGGTGGTCAACGGCCTGATGAACAAATTCATTCCCCGGGGCCGCGCCGATCTGGTGGAGGAATTCACCCATCGCTATCCGTTCGAGGTGATTTATCATCAGCTCGGGCTGCCGGAATCGGACGTCAACACGTTCCAGCGACTGGCCATCGGCCAGACCGACTATGTGCACATGGCCCAAGCGCAAGAAGCCGGGGGCAAGCTTGGCCAGTACTTCCACGATTTGATCGAGGCCCGCCGCGCCGCGCCGGGGGATGATCTTGTCAGCTTGCTTGCGACGACCGAGCTTGATGGCGAGTACCTGCCCGAACTGGTCCTAGTCTCTTTTCTGCGCCAGTTGATGAACGCGGCCGGCGATACCACCTATCGCGGGACCAGCGTGCTGCTGGCAGCCCTGCTGCGGAACCCCGAGCAGATTGAACTGCTACGCCATGACCGCCAGCTCATCGCCGGTGCCATCGAGGAAGCCCTGCGCTGGGACGGGC
>JBDUBN010000268.1:0-4241 GCA_040004085.1 Novosphingobium sp. | reverse complement strand
CTGGCCGGGGCGGCGTGGCTGAAATTCGCCGGGCCATGGCTGATGAGCGGACTTTCCGGCGACCTTAAAAGCGCGCTGGCGTTCGATCATGCCGCGCTGGACCGGTTTTCACCGGGACAGCTGATTTTGCATTCGCTGCTGGCAGTTTTGCCGCCTGTGCTGGTGCTGGGCGTAGCGGTGATGGCGGCGGCGGTCGTCTCTCAGCTGGGGTTCGGCGAGGGCCGGTTCATGATGGCCAACCTTGCGCCCAAGGCATCACGCATCAACCCGGCCAGCGGCCTGAAACGCATGTTCGGCAGTCAGGGCTTGGTTGAACTGAGCAAAAGTCTGGCCAAGGCCGGCCTGCTTGGCGTGATCACCTGGACTTGGGCGCGCGGCCACGTTTCGCTCTATACCAGCCTGCCGCATGCGCAACTGAGCGGACAACTGGCGCTGGGCTGGGGGGCGCTGACATCGCTGCTGTTTGCGCTGTCGGCCGGGCTGGTGGTGGTGGCGCTGATCGACTTTCCGATCCAGTGGTTGCGGCGTCACAACCGCTTGCTGATGAGCCATCAGGACATGCGCGACGAGAACAAGGAATCCGAAGGCAGCCCTGAAAACAAGCAGGCCATCCGCCAGCGCCAACGCCAGTTGTCACGCGGCGGCCTGCAAACCGCGATGCGCGAGGCGCAGTTCGTGATCACTAACCCGACGCACTTTTCGGTCGCCATGGCCTATGATCCCGACAAGGCCTCGGCGCCCATCGTGCTGGCTAAAGGGCGCGGTGAAAAGGCGCTGGCGATGCGCGAAATGGCGGCGGAGCTCTCCGTGCCAATGCTGGAATATCCGGCGCTCGCCCGCTCGGTCTTTTTCACCACGCGCGAAAATCAGGTGATCCGCGAGGAACTCTACGCCGCCGTCGCCGGGGTGCTGGCCTTCGTTTTCGCCCTGAAACGCGGCGAAGCGCCAAAGGCTCCAGCTATCGACGTGCCGGTGGAATTGCGGTTCGATCCCGAAGGGCGGCCCGAGCTGGTGGCGTAGAAGTGCCATTTCCCGCTCCACTTCAAAGGCGGGGAATAAGTGCCCTGCAATCCTCGCCTACAACAAATGCCCTGACCGGTCGCGCTTGGTATCCAGATAGCGGGCGTTGTGCGGGTTGGCCGGCAACTGGTGCGGTACGCGTTCCAGCACGGTAACGCCGACCGCTTCGAGCGCTGACACTTTGGCCGGGTTGTTGGTCATCAGCCGAATCGCGCCGACGCCAAGTAGTCGCAGCATCCGTTCCGCGACCGGAAAATCGCGCGCTTCGTTGGGCAGGCCGAGGCGGTTATTGGCGTCAACAGTGTCAAACCCCTGATCCTGCAACTGATAGGCGCGCAGCTTGTTGATCAGGCCGATGCCGCGCCCTTCCTGCCGCAAGTACAGCAGGACGCCCCAACCGGTCCCTTTCGCCGCCTCGTCCGACATCGCTGCCAGCGCTGCGTCAAGCTGGGGGCCGCAATCGCATTTCAGGCTGCCGAGGATGTCGCCGGTCAGGCATTCGGAATGCAGGCGCACCAGCGGCGCTTGGTCGGAATTCTGGGTGCCGATGATCAGCGCGACGTGTTCACGCAAGTCATCGGCTGAGCGGAAGGCGACAATCTCTGCGTGTTCGCAGGCCGCGACTGGCAGATGCGCCCGCGCCGCAATGCTGAGGTGGCGGGTGTCCTTCCACTCGGCCAGATCGCCGCTGGAGACGACTTGCGCCTCGCCGGGGCCGCTGGGATCCACCAGAAACGCCGGGAGAATCCCCGCCAGCCGCGCCAGTTCCATCGCTGTGGTCGCGGCGCGGGTGTGGTCGATATGTTCGGCCAGAAACGGGCCTTTCAGCGGGTTGGCCAGATCAAGCGCTGGGTCGGCGATCACGCGCGCGGCTGAAAGATCGAACGCCTCTCCGCCGCGAATCAACACCGGGGCATCGGGGCGGGCGGCCTCGCGCTGGTTGGCCAGCTTCAGCGTCACCGCGCGCGCGGCTGAGATCAGCAAGCGCGGGGCGGTAACGTCCCCGCCAAGGCCGGTTTCCGCCGGGAGCAGGCGCAGCACGCCATCGACCTCCAGCGGCCAGCCGTGGCGCAGCGCGTCCAGCGCCAGAGCTACCCGGCGCGTTGCCCTCACAGATTGAACTCGGTGATCAGCGGGATATGATCGGACGGCTGGTCCCAGCGCCGGGTTTCCTCGACCATGCGGTGCGAAACGGACTGCGCGGCCAATTCCGGCGAGGCCCACATGTGATCGAGCCGCCGGCCCTGATCCTTTTCGCGCCAGTACGAGCGGTACGACCACCACGAATAGTTCCGCTCCGGCGCGGGAATATGTTTGCGCCCCAGATCGACCCAACCGTGTGCATCGGCCAGCCGCGCCAGCGTTTCCACCTCGATCGGTGTGTGGCTGACGACCTTGAGCAGCGCCTTGTGGTTATAAACATCGCATTCCAGCGGCGCGACATTGAAATCGCCGACGATCAGCGTGGGCCGCTCGATCCTGTCCGCCCAGCGGGTCATGCGTTCGAGGAAATCGAGCTTCTGGCCGAACTTGGGATTGACCTCCCGGTCGGGAACGTCGCCGCCTGCCGGGATGTAGACGTTCTCCAGGATCATACCTTGGCCGGGTCCGAGCAGTTCCACGCCCACATGGCGCGCCTCGCCGTTGTCCTGCCAATCATGACGGCTGAATTCGCGCAAGGGGATGCGGCTGACGGTGGCAACGCCGTGGTAGCCTTTCTGGCCGTGGACGACGCGGTGGGTGTACCCGGCGGCCTCGAACACTTCATGCGGGAATGTGACCTCGGCAGTCTTGATTTCCTGCAGGCACAGCACGTCGGGCGCCTGTTCACCCAGAAAGCGGCAGACCTGATCGGCGCGCAGGCGGACCGAGTTGATGTTCCATGTAGCTATTGAGACCATGCATGGGCTTTAGGTAAATTGCGGGCGTCCAGCAAGGCGAAGACGCGCGCAATGAGGCGCGGCTCAAAAAGACGAAAACCCTCGCTCCGGGGGGCGGTGGAGCGAGGGTTCCGTTTGCGTTCGTCACGCTGACTAGGCGGCGTAGTGGAGGCCGGGCAACAGGGGGGAAACCCGCCTCGAGCCGCTTCGTCGTTCATACATATAGGCCGATTTAACTTGCTGGCCAATGAACAAGAATGCCTGATGTGTCGCACTTTGTCGCAAGCAACGGGCAAATGCTGGCGAGCTGTGGCTGCTCAGCGATGAGTTGCTCGACGCGGATCGTTGTACCTGAACACGTTATCGCCAACCGCCATACCGTAGCGGTGATTTGCCAGCCGAATGGTCGTCCGCTGATTTTGCGAATCAAGCGCAACCCAGCTTACCAGTTCCAGTCCGCCGGGCGCGGCGGCGTTGCGGGCAAAAATGAGGGTGATCACACCATACTCGGGATGCTTGCGGTCGCGCACTTCGACGCTGACTACGCCGGGATCGCCCGTCGGCTGCAGCGTGCCAAATGTTTTGACGTCGCGGGTGGGATCAAGCAGCGCGCCGAGCGGACTGTTCTTGATCGGCCAACGCTGCACCTGCTTGACCTCATAATCGATCAGGGTCAGCGCTTTGCCGTCGGAGACGATCAGCAGCGGGATGCCCGGTGAATACTGGAAACGGATGCGCCCCGGCCGTTTCATCGTCAGCGTGCCCGACATCCGCTGACCGTTGCGGTCGGTCTGGGTAAAGCTGGCCTGCATCGTCGATATGCCGCGCAAGGCGCCGACGGCGGCGTCAAGATCACCGGAACTGGATTGCGCTGCTGCGGGTATCGCTGGAGCGACCAGCGCGACGGGCGCACAAACGACAAGCGCCGCGGCAAGCGCGGCGCCAGTGCGGCGAGAGAAGAATTTGATCAGTTGGTTCATACCCGTCAACTAATAGCGCCGGATTGAACTTGATGTGAACCCGCCGGACTAAACCCGGGCGGGATCAGCCTCACTTGATCTTGGCTTCCTTGAACTCGACATGCTTGCGCACGACGGGATCGTACTTGCTGAACACCATCTTTTCAGTCGTGTTGCGCGGGTTCTTGCGCGTGACATAGAAAAAGCCGGTGTCTGCAGTGGAGACGAGACGGATCTTTACGGTTGCTGACTTCGCCATGGCGGTATCCTGAACATGCTGCGGCGGGGGCCAGGGCACCCGCCAAAAATGAGGCCAAAAATGGAGAAAGCGGCACACGGAAACGCGCCGCTCTACAAGGTTGCGGCCATTGGGAGGGAATCA
>JBDUBN010000267.1:0-4251 GCA_040004085.1 Novosphingobium sp. | reverse complement strand
TCGGGCACGAACAGGACCGACTTGGGCGCCTTGTAGCGGGCGATCTGTTCCTTGCAGTGTTCGATGATCGCGCCTGCATCGGGCACATGACCCTCGCGCAGGACCACCAGCGCGCGCACGCTTTCGCCCCAGCGGGGATCGGGCACGCCGATGACGGCGACCTCGGAGACGGCCGGGTGCTCGCTCAGCGCGTTTTCCACCTCGCGGCTGTAGATATTCTCGCCGCCCGAGATGATCATGTCCTTCTTCCGGTCGACCAGGAAGATGAAGTTGTTCTCGTCGGCATAGGCCATGTCGCCGGTGTGATACCATCCGCCGCGCATGGCTTGGGCCGTGGCGGCGTGGTTGTTCCAGTAACCGGTCATGCAGGCGCCGCCGCGCATCGCGATTTCGCCAATGGTGCCGGGGGGGACGGGCTTCCCGGCCTCGTCAACGATCCGCGCCTCGGTGTTGATCGCCGGTTGGCCGACCGACTTGAGCCGGGCGATGAGATGCTCCGGGCCTTCCAGCACGTGATCGTGCTTGTGCAGGGTGATGCCGTAGATCTCGGTCGCGCCATAGCCGTTGACGAAGACGTTACCGAGCCGCGCCAAGCCCTTTCGCAGCAGGTCGAGCGGCATCGGCGCGGCGGCGTAGTAGACGGTCTTCAGGCTCGACAGATCGCGATGGGCGAAGTCCGGGTGCTCGAACAGGTCGTGGAGGAGCGTGGGGGCCATGTGGGTGACAGTGATGCGGTGTTCCTCGATGGCGGCGAGCACGGCTCCGGCATCAAAGCCGCGATGCAGCACTAACGCTGCCCCGCGCCAATGCGCCGCGATCTGCTGGCCGCGCGCGCCGACGTGGAACATCGGCATCATCACGAGGTAGCGGTCGTCCGGCGTCAGCGCCAATTCGTAGGAATTGGCCTGGGCCTGCGCCGCATCGGCGCCGTGGCTCCGGATTACGCCCTTGGGACGGCCCGTGGTCCCGCTGGTGTAGACGATGCATAGCGGATCCGCCGCGCGGGGCATTTCTGGCAGGGGTTCGGCGCGGCCGGTGGCGACGAAGTCGGCGTAGTTCTCTGCCCAGTCCGGGCGACCATCGGCATCAAGGCAGACATAGCGCAGGGCAGGGGGCAGGTCGGCTCGAATGGTTTCCAATAGGGACGCATACTGTGCCTCGAACAGCAGAACGGCCGGTGCGACGTCGTTCAGGATCCACTTGGTCTCGGGCGCGGCGAGACGGAAGTTTACGGGGACCGCAATGATCCCCGTCAGTTCGCATGCGCTGTAGAAATCGACGGATTCGGCGCGGTTCATCGCCAGCATGACGGCCCGGTCACCCGCAAGCAGCCCGGCGGTTAGCAGCGCGTGGCCCAGAACCTGCGCGCGTTCCAGCAGGGCGCCGAACGTGATCGTTGCGCCGTCGAACACGACCGCCGGGCGATCGCGATAGAGCAGCGCGTTCCGAATCAGGATATCGCCCATCAGTGGGCCGTGGTCGTTCATCCTGCCTCTCCTCCGGTCCCGTGCGTGCTGCCGGTCGGCGGGCCTGAAAGACAACCTCGCGAGCCCGCCCGTCAAGGCCAAGGAGGCAGGCAGCACACCCCATCGCGTCTGTGATCAGGTCGTGCGGTTGGCTGCGCGCCATTCGGTCGCGCTGAGGCCGGTGGCCTTGCGGAACATCTCGCGGAACATCCGGGCATCGCCGAAGCCCACCGCGGCGGCGATGCTGTCGATCGAACGGTCGGAATGGAGTAGCAGGCGCTGAGCCGCGCCGAGGCGAAGCTGGCGGATATAGCCCGTTGGCGTGTTGCCGAACTCACGGTGAAACCGGCGGATAAGCACCGTGTGGCTGACGCACAGTTCGGCGGCCAGCGCGGCGATCGAGATTGGCGTGGAGAAGCGCTGTTCGAGGATCAGGCGGGCTGCGGCGACCAGCGGGTCGCGCGCCTCGCCTTCAAGCAGGGTGTCGTCGTGGATAGTCTCGCTGCCAAACACCGAGCGGATCCAGCGACCGGCCTCGGGCGAGAACAGCCGGGTGAAAGCAGCAGTGATTGCTTGGACGTCATGGCTGATCCCGCGTGAGAGCAGGAGGTTGCGTCCGCTGCTGACGGTCAGGTCTGCGCCGTGGCGAAAGCGCGGGAACAGCGCGCGCACGACGGGGACCAGCGGCGCGGCGACCGGAACCGGGACATCGCCGGTAAGCCGCGCGGCCAGAGCCAGTGTGACCGCCGCGCCGCTGGCGCCGATCACGCTACCCCTTTCTGCGCAGTGCCGCAGCCATTCGATCGCCGGGCGGTTGGCGGCGAGGCGTTCGCGCAGCGCCGCTTCGCCATGTGCGCGGAACGACGGCACCCAGACAAATGCGAACTGATCGAACGAGGCGATAGCCCGGTCGATCCGCAAGAACCCGTGCCGTCCTAGTGCCACGTCGCGTCCATCGGTCGAGAGCAGGGTCAGGCAGAAATCGGGAACCTCGCCATCTGCGCCAATGGTGCGTTCCCCGCGTTCTTGCGTTAGATCGAAGGCATCGAGCAGTGGCGCAACGCTGGCCATGAAGGTGCCGGGCAGGACGAGGGCGGCAATCTGGATCATAGGAGGTGAATCATAGAGGGCCGGTCCGTCAAAAAACATCCGTTGGCTGCAAAATTTTCTCCTTATGACTTTGCCGGGACCGTGAGACAACGCAGGTGAGAGGAATGCCCGATAATGGACTCAAACAATGCGCGGCTTGGCCGCATGGCAGGGCGCAGCGCGCTGGTGACCGGGGCTGGGGCCGATGGCGACGATATCGGGATCGGGCGAGCGATCGCGCTGATCCTGGCCCGCGAAGGCGCCCGGGTGGCCTGCCTCGATCTTGACCCCGCGCGCGCCGAGGCGACAGCCGCCATGATCCGCGCCGAAGGGGGCGCGGCGCTGGGGCTGGGCGGCGACGTGACCGACGGGCCTGCGTGCGAGGCCGCTGTGGCCGCCACCTTGGCGGCATTTGGCGGGCTGGACACACTGGTCAACAACGTCGGCATTTCCGTCGGCATGTCGGTCGAAGCCTTTGACCTTGGGCTGTGGCAGCGCATCCTCGATACCAACCTGACCTCGGCCATGCAGATGGTTCGGTTCGGGGCCGAGGCTTTGGCGCAGTCGGGGCGCGGCAGTGTCGTCAACATATCTTCCATCGCGGGCATGGTGGCCATGGGCTCGCTGGCCTATGGCACGTCGAAGGCGGCGCTTAACCAGCTTACGTGCGAGCTGGCGCTGATGCTGGGGCGCAAGCACATCCGCGTGAACACCGTGGCGCCGGGGCATCTGGCGACGCCGCATGCGGCCAAGCACATGCCGCCGCACATGCGTGAGCAGCGGCGCAAGGTCAGCCCGCTGGGGATCGAGGGCGACGCCTGGGACGTGGCCCGTGCGGTGCTGTTTTTGGCGAGTGAGGACGCCCGCTACATCACCGGGGTGCTGTTACCAGTCGACGCCGGGGTGACTACCCTTGGCGTACTGGCTGGGGCCGCCTTGCTGGCAGACGACGCCTGATCGATTCCGTCATGTTCTGCCACGCCGCCCGGCATGAGGCGGCTCTACACTGAGAAGGCCAATCATGCGCAGTTTTGATATCCGCATCGACGTAAGCGGGGCCATCGACGTTACCAGTTCGCAGGAGATTGTCGGCACGGTTCACCTGCCGGATGATTTCGTGCCGGGCACACGACAGATCGTCCTCTTCATCGGCCCCGGCGGGGGCTATACCCGGCATTATTTCGACATGCGCTTCCCCGGCCACGAGGGCTATTCGGAAGCGGAATACCACACCGAGCGCGGGATCGTGGTGGTGGCGATCGATCACCTGGGGGTGGGCGACAGCAGCCCTGATCTAATCGCCAGTCTGACCATCGAGCAGGCCGCCGACAGCAATGCTGCGTTCGTTCGCGAAGTGCTGCGCCGGATGGCGGATGGCAAGTTGGCCGACGACGTGGCGCCGATTGCCGATCCGTTCGTTGTCGGCGCGGGGCAATCGATGGGCGGCGGTATCACTGTGGTGATGCAGGCCCGTTCGGCACCCTATGATGCGATCATCGTGCTGGGCAAGAGCGTGCTGCACACCGTGCTTCCACAGCCTACCGTCGAGCTGTTTGCGATCCAGCGGTCGATCTTCAACTTCAGCCGGACCACCCCGCCTGACGAGCTTTCGGTGAAGCTGACGTCCGAGTTGATCCCCGACTTCGTCTATCCGTTCCATTGGCCCGAAGAGCCCGATGACATCGTTGCCGCAGAC
>JBDUBN010000266.1:0-4274 GCA_040004085.1 Novosphingobium sp. | reverse complement strand
CTGAATAATCGTAACGGCCCAATTCCGCAAAACGGAGAGTAACAACCATGCCAGTCGCCGGAACCTACAACTGCACGGTGCAATCCCCGATGGGCGCACAAACCGGCGCCTTCGTGATCGCGGTTGAGGGCGACACGTTCACCGGATCGCTCAGCAGCCCGATGGGTTCGATGGAGGTGGCCAACGGCAAGGTTTCGGGCAACACGATCCAGTGGACAATGGGCATGACCATGCCGATGCCCATGACCCTCGAAGGCACCGCCACCATCGACGGCGACGCCCTGACCGGCAGCATCAAAGCCGGAGCGTTCGGCTCGATGGCGATTACGGGCACGCGGGCTGGGTGAATTGGGTTGACGTGGCACCTGTCCGGCGCGCGCTACGTCAGGTTTCCTGTTATGACTTAATGCGAAGCCGCAGCCGCCGCTTTCGTTGCTTCTGCCTTAAGACGCTTCGCCTTGCGTTCAACAATATCCGCCGGATTAATTGTGCCGATTGCCTCCACTGCCTGCGCCACAGTCATCGGTGGCTGATGCCCTAATGGCGGCAAGCTGGCGGCGCGATTTATCATATCCGCACATAAATTTCCATAGCGAAAATCTGCATTTAGCTCAACTTTATGTCGCGGCATTGATGCCATTTCCGTCGGCAAAGCCGGTTCGTCCATCGCAGGCAGCACGTAAAAGGTGTTGGACATGACGATGTTCATTGCCACACCGAAATCGACAAGATCCTGCGAAAGTTTCGCGTCCTTCAGTTGCGGCGCACTGGACTTGCCATCTTCCCGTGCAGTCAGCAGAGTGCCGATGTCAACGACTTCGCCCTGTTTCACATCAAACGAATATGTGCCGAGCGGGAAGCATGTCGTACCGACTCCCCCGATCACCCAGCGACCGGGAAAGGCCGAAACCAGATATGTGCCGTGTCCATCCACGTCGGCAAAACTGCGCCCAGTATTCACACCGACCACCATTGTACGCCAGAAATCCGGTAGCATGTCCTTAGGATTGGCAAAAAGGAACCATCTATCCGTTTTCTCGTCGATCCGAGCGAAGGCCACAGCTATAGGCCTATCGGTCGGCGTGCTTTTTGGACCGACTCGAACCAGAATATAGCCCAGCCGCGGGTCAAGCTGGACCTTTCCGGGTTTAAGGGTATCCAACTTGATCTTTGGCGCTTTGGCTGGTTCGGCGTCCAGCACAGATGCAGCAAAAAGGCTGAGCACGAGCCCAGTCGTCACTGTGCGGACAAGGCTGGCGATGCGGTTCATTGCGAGGCCTTTCCGGTTGTCGGAGCAGGACCGATGGCGAATGCAACCATGCGCTCCACAACCTCGGGATCAACCAATCCGTCATTGTCGACCACAATGTCGCCCTGTTTCACCAGGGCTTTCCATTCCTGCTGCGGTATCCCGTAACGATCATAACCCATCAGTCCCATGCACTTGCGCATGGCGGCATTGCGCATACGCAAGCGATCAATCTCAGCCATTCTGCCTTCGATAAGCGCGCCAATAAGGCCACCGGTATTTGGCATGCGGTCACGCATGGAGAGGATCGGCCGGGCCAAACCTATACAATAGACCAGATCGCCTCTGACCTGATCAGCCGACAGCCCTGTGCTGTGGAACAGAAAATACTTGGCCGGATTATCCTGCAATTCGGCAGGATTCTCGCCTGTAGCAGAGCTCACAAACTTATCAGCCGCCATCGCCCATTGAGCAGATAGCAGTGTCACCGCACCTGCCGCCGCTATCGCGAGCGAGCGCAACTTCAGTTTCAGCATTGGAATCCCCCAATCCACCCTGATAGCAGGCTGGGAGAGACTGAACTGATTGGCAAGCCTAAATATCTCGGATTTGGAGAGTTTATTTACACCTTCTACCCCAAAATCCTTCACCCCAACCCCTTCTTCACCGCCTCGTTCACCAGCCCGGGGTTGCCTTTGCCCTGCATGGCTTTCATCGTCTGGCCAACGAAAAAGCCGAACAGGGCCTCCTTGCCCGCACGGTACTGTTCAACCTTGTCGGCGTTATCGGCGAGCACTTTGGCGACCACGGTTTCGATGGCGCCGGTGTCGGACGTCTGCTTCAGGCCTTCACGCTCGACGATGACTGCCGCCGGGTCGCCGGTTTCCAGCATCTTTTCCAGCACCTGCTTGGCGATGGTGCCGGAAATCGTGCCGTCGGTGATCAGGGCCAGCAGGCCAGCACCCGCTTCTGGGCTGACAGGCGAATCTTCGAGGCTGCGGCCCAGCTTGTTCAGTGCGCCGAACAGTTCGGAAATCAGCCAGTTGGCTGCCTGTTTGGCGACGTCTGATTCCGGCTTGCCAGCAGTCTTGGCGGTGGCCGCGACCAAGGTTTCGAACCAGCGCGCGGTTTCGACGTCTGCGGTCAGCACGCCCGCGTTATAGGGGGAGAGCAGCAGCACGTTTTCATAACGGTGGCGCTTGGCGTCGGGCAGTTCGGGCAAGCTGGCGCGGCATTCGGCGAGGAAATCATCCTCCAGCACCAGCGGCAACAGGTCGGGATCGGGGAAATAGCGATAGTCGTGCGCGTCTTCCTTTGACCGCATCGAACGGGTTTCGTTGCGGTCCGGATCATAGAGCCGGGTTTCCTGCACCACGCGGCCGCCGTCCTCGATCAGGTCGACCTGACGGCGGGCCTCGCTTTCAACCACGGCCATGACGAAGCGCACGGAATTGACGTTTTTCGTCTCGGTCCGAGTGCCGAGTTCTTCGCCGGGCCTGCGCACAGACACGTTGACGTCGGCGCGCATCGAGCCCTGATCCATGTTGCCATCGCACGAACCGACATAGCGGACGATCGTGCGCAGCTTGGCCAAGTAGGCACCCGCCTCCTGCGGCGAGCGCATATCGGGCTTCGAGACGATTTCCATCAGGGCCACGCCCGAGCGGTTCAAATCGACGTAGGACATCGTCGGGTGCTGATCGTGCATCAGCTTGCCCGCGTCCTGCTCCACATGGATGCGCTCGATGCCGATGCGCTTGGTGGCTTCGGGGTTCTTTTCGTCAAGGCTGATGTCCAGCGCGCCCTCGCCCACCAACGGGTGGTAAAGCTGGCTGATCTGATAGCCTTGCGGAAGATCGGCGTAGAAGTAGTTCTTGCGATCGAACCGCGACCACTTGTTGATCTGCGCCTCAATCGCCATGCCGGTGCGCACCGCCTGACGGATGCATTCGCCGTTCAGCACCGGCAGCATGCCGGGCATCGCCGCATCGACAAGGCTGACCTGCGCGTTCGGCTCGGCACCGAATTCAGTGGCCGCGCCAGAGAACAGCTTGGACTTGGTGGTGATCTGCGCATGGACTTCAAGGCCAATCACGACCTCCCATTCGCCCGTTGCGCCTTGGATCCGGTAGTTGCTCATTTTACCACCACTTCTGCGGCTGCGCGGTGAACCCTGCGCGGCACTCAATCGCCAGCCCGGCGTTCAGCACGCCCTGTTCGTCAAACGGCCTACCGATCAGTTGCAGACCCAGCGGCAGGCCTTCGCGGCCAAGGCCAGCGGGGACGGACATGGCGGGCAGACCGGCGAGGCTGGCGGGCACCGCGAACACGTCGTTCAGGTACATCGCCAAGGGATCGGAAACCATCTCGCCAAGGCCAAATGCGGCAGTCGGCGCGGTGGGGGCGAGGATCACGTCGACGGTTTCAAACGCGGTCATGAAATCACGGCTGATCAGCGCGCGCACTTTCTGCGCCTGCGTATAATACGCGTCGTAATAGCCCGCTGAGAGCACGTAAGTGCCGATCAGGATGCGGCGCTTAACCTCAGCCCCGAAACCGGCGGCGCGGGTGGCGGCGTACATGTCTTGCAGGCCAGCGCCATCGGGCAGATCGCGCAGGCCGTAGCGCACGCCATCATAGCGCGCGAGGTTGGATGAGGCTTCGGCGGGGGCGATGATATAGTACGCGGGCAGCGCGTATTTGGTGTGCGGCAGGCTGATGTCGACAACCTGTGCGCCGGCATCCTTCAGCCATGCCACGCCCTGATCCCAGCTGGCGGCAACATCGGCGTCCATGCCGTCCATGCGGTATTCCCGCGGAATGCCAACCTTCTTGCCGCGCAGATCGCCGGACAAGGCGGCTTCCCAGTTGGGTACTGGCAGATCGAGGCTGGTGGAATCCTTGGCATCGAACCCGGCCATGACTTCGAGCATGATCGCGCAGTCACGCACGTCGCGGGCCATTGGCCCCGCCTGATCGAGCGAACTGGCGAAGGCGACAATGCCCCAGCGCGAGCAGCGGCCAT
>JBDUBN010000026.1:0-14616 GCA_040004085.1 Novosphingobium sp. | reverse complement strand
GGCAACCGCACGATCCTCGACATCCTCAACGCCGAGCAGGAATTGCTCAACGCGCAGACCCAGTTGGTGACCGCGCGGCGCAATGCCTATGTTGCGGGGTTCAACCTGCTGTCGGCGATGGGCAAGGCCGAGGCGCGCGATCTGGGGCTGGACGGCGGCGTGCTCTATGATCCGGAAGTCAATTACCAGCGCGTCCACGCGATCATCTGGGACTGGAGCACCGACCCCGCGCCGAGGCCAAAGGCCACGCGCACCGTTGACACGCCGGTGCAAGACGGCTCAATTCCTGCTAGGCAATAGGGATTCGGTCATAGTGACTGCAACGGGCGGGACATTGGACATGCGGCAAGCGAGCGAACCATCGGTTGAGGAAATCCTTGAATCAATCAAGAAAGTGATCGCGCGCGACAGCCGTGACACCGCTTCGGAAGCGCGCCCCGTGCGGACTGCAGCGGAAACGGCGGCCCCCGTGGCTGCGCCCCCACAGGATGAAGTTCTCGATCTTTCCGAAAGCGCCGAAGTGCTTGACGAATACGTCGTCGATGATGCGCCCTCGGCCGATGCCGAACTTTTGACGGACGATGCCCGCGATTCGATGCGCGAATCATTTGCCGCGCTCAGCATGATGGCGCAGCCGAGCGCGCCACCGCAGATCGTACGTTCGGGCGAGACGTCAATGGAGAGCCTGATGCGCGAACTGCTGCGACCGGCACTGGCCGAATGGCTTGACAAGAACTTGCCGCCGCTGGTCGAACGGATGATCTCGGCCGAAATCGCCCGGATCGTCGGCAAGAAGGCCTGATGTCAGTCGACGCTGCGGAACTCAGCAAGGCGCGGGAAGCCCTCACCAAGATTGGCGGCGACGGCATCAAGCGCCACATCTTCCTGTGCGCCGAACCGCAAAAGGGCGAATGCTGCACGCCGCACGTCGGCAAACCGGCATGGAACTACCTGAAAAAACGTCTGAAGCAGCTAAATCTGACCGGCGACGGCGGGATTGACCGGACCAAGGCCGATTGCCTGAAAATCTGCGCGGCGGGGCCGGTGGCGGTCGTCTGGCCCGAAGGCGTGTGGTATCACAGCTGCACCGAACCCGTGCTGGAACGGATCATTCAGGAGCACCTGATTGGCGGCGTTCCGGTGGAGGATTTTCGCCTTTATCCGGAGTGACTCCTTTATCCGGAGTGACAGGGGCTGATTCGCCCGCAGACCGCCCGGCCAGTTTGCGCAAGAATACCATTCCCATCGCCGCCGAAGCCAGCAGCATGAGCAAGGCGATGCCCAAAGCTACGCCGATCACACCATGCACCGGGGTCCGTCCGCCGTGCCGGTAAAGCAGCACCCCGGCCAGCACGACCACCGTCACGGTAACCGCCAGCAACAAGCGCATCAGTCGGCGAAAGCGGCCCAACGCGAACCCCAATGCTAACCCCGATGCTAACCCCGATGCTATCTGGGCCGCCGCAGGATCAGCAAAGGGCGCGCGCTGCTTCATATTGCCGCCATGCCTGTCTACATCCATCCATTCAATGCCATTTGCGACATTCGATCTTTCGTGTCATTCTTCCCGAACTTCAGAATCAAAAACAAACGGCGGGAGAGTAGCGATGACCATCGCCCGGGTAATAGCCAACCAGCCAGCGCACGATGTCGTAACTTGCGATGCGGCAATCACGTTGCGCGAGGCAGTAGCGTTGCTGTCCGAGCGCCGGATCGGCGCGCTGCCGGTGCATGATGGTGAGCGGATTGTCGGCATCTTTTCCGAACGCGACGTAATCTATTGCATCGCCAGGGACGGCGCAGCAGCGCTTGACCACCCCGTTAGCGCGGTGATGACTGCCCCCGCCGTCACGGTCAGCCCCGACACTTCGGTGCTCTCAGCCCTGTCCCTGATGACCAAACGCCGCATCCGCCACTTGCCGGTCACGCAGGACGGCCAAACTGTGGGGTTCATCTCGATCGGCGATCTGGTGAAATACCGCATCGATCATATTGAGGCCGAGGCCGAGGCGCTGCGCAGTTATATCCAGACGGCGTAAGCTTCCTCGCAACCCGCAACTTGTGACATGGCCTGCCAGCGCCTACATCGGGTGCATGGACACGCCGACAATCACCCTTAGCCCTTCCGCCGCCCAGCGCGTTGCCGCTATCGCTGCCAAACAGGGCAAGCCCGCGCGGCTGCGCCTGTCGGTGGAGGGTGGCGGCTGTTCGGGGTTTCAGTACAAGTTCGACCTGGCTGACGCGACAGATGCTGAGGATACCGTGGTCAAAACCGACGGCACCGAGCTGGTGGTGGACGCGATGAGCCTTGAACTTGTGTCGGGCTGTGTCGTCGATTTCGTCGAATCACTCGGCGGCGCGGCCTTCAAGGTGGAAAACCCCAACGCCACGGCAGGCTGCGGCTGCGGTTCCAGCTTTTCCGTCTGATTCCCCATGAAAATCGCCACGTACAATATCAACGGCATTAAAGCCCGCCTGCCGCGCTTGCTGGAATGGCTGGAAGAAACGCGGCCTTCCGTCGCCTGCCTGCAGGAAATCAAGACGCAGGATGAGGGCTTTCCTGCGGCTGAGTTCGAAAAGATCGGTTATCAGGCGATCTGGCACGGCCAGAAAGGCTTCAATGGCGTCGCGATTCTGGCGGACGGCATCAAACCGGTCGAAATCCAGCGCGGTTTGGGCGGCGAGCCTGAAGACGAGCATTCGCGCTATCTGGAGGCCGATGTGTTCGGCACCCGCGTCGCCTGCATCTACCTGCCCAACGGCAACCCGCAGCCCGGCCCCAAGTTCGATTACAAGCTGAAATGGATGGAGCGCCTGCGCAGCCGGATGCGCGAGATCATGGCCGAGGAAATTCCGGCCGTGGTGCTCGGCGATTTCAACGTCATTCCCTATGATACCGACGTCTGGTCGCCCGCCGCCATGGCGCAGGACGCGCTGATGCAGCCCGAATCGCGCGATGCCTATATGCGGATGATGGCCGACGGGTGGACCGATGCGTTGGCGACGCTCAATCCGCGCGGCGGCGTATGGACGTTTTGGGACTATCAGGCCGGGGCATGGCAGCGCGATCACGGCTTTCGCATCGATCACGCGCTGCTGTCACCCGAACTGGCAGATCGCCTGATCGCCGCCGGAGTCGACAAGGAACATCGCGGCCGGGAAAAGGCCAGCGATCACGCGCCGGTGTGGTTCGAGTTCAGCCCTGCTTAAACACAAAAAAGGGCGCCGATTGCTCGACGCCCTCATTTAGACTCATTTGAAATCAGCGGTAAAAGACGTGATTGCCAATCTGGGCCAGTCGCGCCATGCGCCAGCCCGGCGAGACGCGGGCGGCGTGAAAATACAGCGCGCCTTCAACCGGACTGCGCCAGCTGCCATCGTTGGCGATCTGGGCAATGGCCGAAGCATTTTTCCACCCGCGCGAATTATGGTCAACGGCGGGCATGCCGTTACCGCGCACGAACGAGAACTGCGACGGCTGATAAACCACACCGCAATAGCTGTTCGGAAAGCGGCCCGAGCGCGAGCGGGCGACAATCACCCGGCCAACCGCCAATTGACCGACCAGCGGTTCGCTTTTCGCTTCGAAATAGATGGCACCCGCCAGGCAATTCAATTCACGCGAGGCGGAAATGTCGGCGGGGTGGCTACTGACCAGTTCGCCAAGCGAGGCGGAAACCGGTTCTTCCGTCACCGGAGCGGCATCAACTGCGGCGTCAACGGTTGCGTCGGGAAGTGCTGCAACAGCATAAGGTGTTGGAGTCTGATCGGCGGTCTGCGCACCATAGTGCACGACAATCTGCGGATCTTTCGCCTGAGCGGCGGCGCCGGAACCATCGGCGGAGAACAGGGCAAACACAGCTGTTGCCGCTAGGGCAACCACGCTGGCTCTATCAAGTTTACGACTCATCAAACCGTCTTCTAGGGCGGTGGACGCACCTGCACGGGTCTGGTCATTTGCTCACCGCCTGGAATCAGGCCGTTTCCCAATGCCGAAAGTCCCGCCGGCTGCCCCCCGTCTGCGTGCCTGTTTACGGACCGAAATGCCGAATAAACCGCCTGCGCATTCAAAGTTGGACGCGCCTTAGTTTGTGCAGTGCAACATCGTCAACCCGCAGAAGGGGCAAATCCGATGAACTGTGCCGCGTCCGCGATGTCCAGTTCGACTATCCACAGGTCGGAATCCTGTGATTTCCGGCGATCGATGTAGGCGGAGAACGCCTCGCCATAGCCGTTTTCGTCCGCCCGCACGCATTCCCAGGTGCGCGTACCGTCGGCTTGCGGCATCCGCTCCCAAGCGCGGTAATCTCTGCCGTTACAAGTAGTTACGACCATAATCGTACCGGCGTCGCGCTCCCCCTTGGCGGTCACCGTGGCAAACCCGCCCGCCCCCTGCACCCGGCGGATCATGCCCGCCACTTCAAGGTGGGCCGGAAGCCGCGCTTCGCCGGGTTCGCTCATTATTCCGATTTGTACCCGGCAAGCCCCGAAAGCGGGATGCGTGAGCGCATGAAGGTGCCAGTTCCGCGCGCGATCTCCTCGCCATCGTGATCGATCAGACGCGATTCGGCGACCAGAACCCGGCGCCGACCACTGGTCCAGCGTCCCTCGGCGGTGATCATGCCGCTGCGCACCGGACGAATGAAATGCATGTTGAACGAGGTCGTCAACAGGAACCGGTCAGTGACCATGGTGTTGGCCGCATAGAACGCCGCATCGTCGAGCATCTTGAAATAGATCGTGCCATGCGCGGCGCCGGCGGCGTGGTAGACGCTTTCATCGACGCGGAAATGAATGCGCGCCACGCCTTCGCCGGTGATCTCGATGTTCGATTCGAACAGCCGGTTGATCGGCGCATGGGTATAGAGCCGTTCCAGCGCGCGCCAGTGCAGCGCGGCTCCTGATTCGGACCCGGACTCGGCGTCGTTCACCCCGGTTGCGGCAGTGTCAGGCAGCGTCGCGGTCGATGACATTGCTGAGCAATCCGTACAACGCCTCGGCGCTGGGCGCGTGAGTCAGCGCCTGGTGCATCCGTTCATCGCGCATCACCCGCGAAATAGCCGCCAGTGCGTGCAAATGCGCCGCGCCAGCATGTTCGGGCGAGAGCAGGCCGAACACCAGATCGACCGGAAGACCATCGGCCGCTTCAAAGCTGACGGGGGTCTCGAGCTTGAAAAACGCGGCGACCGGCCGGGTTAGCCCAGCGATGCGGGCGTGCGGGATCGCTACGCCGCGACCGAATCCGGTGCTGCCCAGCTTTTCGCGCTCTTCGATACGGTCAAGCACATGCGCCTCGTCCAAACCGTAGACGGCCGCGAAACGTTGCGCGAGTTGCTGAAGAATCAGGGGCTTGCTGTCTGCCCGGATCGTCCCGACAGCTTCGGGTAGCAGATTGAAAAGTGCGTTCATGGTATATGTATGCCTGCAAAAACTCTGCCTGGCGTCCAGCGCAGCAAAGGCCGGGAATTTCCCGTCCTGTGCCACAGACCTGAACGCTCGGAAGACCGCGCCGGTTAGCGCGTCAGGACGGTTCAACCCAGCCAATTGATCCGTCACCACGTCGATAAACCATATTATGCTTGGATGTTCCAGCATTTTTGAAAAGCAGGGCATTTGTATTGCGCAAATCGAGCATCATCACGGCGTCTGACACCGTCGCGGTCGGCACGTCGACGCGGGTTTCGGCGATCACCAGTGGCGCGTCGGCGTTGACTTCCTCAGCCTCGGGCTCCGGCTCGGCGAAGACGACATAAGCGGCTTCTTCCTCGCGCACGGCATGGGCGGTTTGCTCGTGCCGATCGTTCAGGCGGCGCTTGTAGCGGCGGAGCTGCTTGTCGATCTTTTCCGACGCTGAATCGAGCGCATGATGGGCATCATGGGCAATGCCCGCGCCCTTCAGGATCAGTCCTTGCATGACGTGGGTGACGATATCGCAGCGAAACGCGCCCGCCGGAGCTTTGCCAAAGGTGACATGGCTGGACAGCGCACGGTTGAAATACTTGCCGACAACTGCTGACATACGCTCGTTAGCGTGGAGTTGCAGGGCTTCGCCAGTGTCCATCTGATGGCCCGATACGCGAATTTCCATGTGCATTCCTCCTGGTTACGATGCCCCGCTTTTCCAGATCGGGTTCTTCACCGATGCCAGAAACACAACGTGGGCGGCTATTTCCTCCGCGCTCGCCGAATGGTTGCGAGCGGGGCGGAAGACACGGGTGCGGACGATCTCGGTCACCGTGGACACAAGATCGTCTGCGGAATCTGCGGCAAGTTCAAGGCCGATCTGGCGGCCTCCGGTCAGCTCGACATAGACCTGCGACAGCAGTTCGGCGTCAAGCAGCGCGCCGTGGCGCGTGCGGTGGCTGCGATCAATGCCATAGCGGCTGCACAGCGCATCGAGCGACAGCTTCGCGCCGGGGTGGCGGACCCGGGCCAGCGCCACGGTATCGATCATGCGGGTGCGGGAAACCGGCTCCATGCCACAGATTGCCAGCTCGGCGTTAAGGAAGCCGAAATCGAATCCGGCGTTGTGCGCCACGAGCGGGGAATCGCCGAAAAATTCGAGCAGACTTTCCGCCTGCTCGCGGAATTTCGGCTTGCCGGTGAGGAAGGTGATCGACAAGCCGTGCACGGCCTCTGCCGCAGCGGGCATATCGCGTTCGGGATCGAAATAGGCGTGAAACACTTCGCCGGTGACCACCCGGTTGACCATTTCGATACAGCCAATTTCGACTATTCTGTCACCGCTTTGCGGATCAAGGCCTGTGGTTTCCGTGTCGAAGATAATCTCACGCATCGCCTTACCTATCCTCCTGTCAGGGGCCGGGCGCAAGCGCTGATGTGGGCTATTTTCTATCCAGCAACTGGTGCACGAGAAACTGAACCGCGCGCAGGGTTTCGCCAAGCGATGTGCCGGTGTCGATCACGAAGTCGGCGCGGGCGCGCTTCTCGGCATCGGGGACTTGCAGGGCGAGGATTTTCTCGAACTTTTCCTCGGTCATCCCCGGACGCGCCAAAACCCGGGCGCGCTGGGCCTCGGCAAGCGCAGAGACCACCGCGACCGCGTCAACGCCGTCCGCGCCGCCCTTTTCGAACAGCAGCGGAATGTCGAATACGACCAGCGGCTGATCGGCATTGGCGGCGAGGAATTCGCGCCGCATGGCCGCAACTGCCGGGTGAACTATCGCCTCCAGGCGGGCAAGCTGCTGCGGATCGCCAAACACCGCTGCGCCCAGCTTAGCCCGGTCAACGCCCGCCGGGCCTGTCGTGCCGGGAAACGCCGCTTCGATGGCCGGGATCAATGCGCCCTGCGGCCCTTGGAGCTGATGCACGGCAGCGTCAGCATCGAACACCGGGACGCCGAGGCCATTGAACATGGCGGCGGCGGCGGACTTACCCATGCCGATGGAGCCGGTCAGGCCCAGGATGAAGGGCCCGCTCATGCGGTCAGCAACGCGCGCAGGGCGTCATCATGTTCGCGCGGGGCGAGTTGGCCAAAGAATTTCTCGAACGATACCGCCGCCTGGCCGATCAGCATGGCCAGCCCGTCCACTGTCCGCAACCCGCCCTGCCGAGCCTCGACCAGCAAGGGCGTGTCGATCGGGCTGGTCACGATGTCATAGACCACGCTGTTTGGCGGGGCATGGCTGAAATCGAACAGCAGCGGCGGATGGCCGACCATACCGAGCGCGCTGGCGTTGACGATCAGGTCTAGCTGCTGCGACCGGTCATCAAAAGCGAAGTCGGTTTCCGGCGCGAAATGGGCGAGATCGACGGCATGGTGGTCGGGGCCGGGGGCGAGTTCATCGAGCAGCGCCCGCGCTTTCGCGGGATCGCGCGCCGCCACGACCAGAACGAAGTTCTTGCCCGCCAGCGCGCTGATGATCGCCCGCGCCGCGCCGCCAGCGCCCATGATTCGGGCCATGCGGAACAAGTGTGTCTCAGCCAGCAACGGCTGCAATGGCTCCAGAAACCCGGCAGCATCGGTGTTGTAGCCGATCAGCTTCCCGTCCGCGCCTCGCGCCACTGTGTTAACTGCACCGATCTGCGCCGCTTGACAGTCGATCCGATCGAGCAGCGGCATGATCGCCTGCTTGTGCGGCATCGTGACATTGCAGCCGCGCCAATCGGAATCGCTCCGCCGTCCGGCAATATACTCTGCCAGCCCGCCGGGCTTGACGTGGGCGGCCCGGTACTCCGCATCGATGCCCAGTTTCGCCAACCAGAAGTTGTGGATCAGCGGCGACTTGGACTGGATGATCGGATCGCCGATAACTTCGGCATAAGCGCGGCTCATGTCGCCAGAACTCCCAGTTCGCGTAAGGCCCCGAGCACCCCCAGCAGCGGCATGCCGAGCACGGTGAAATGGTCGCCCTCGACCCGCTCGAACAACTGCACCCCGCGCGCTTCGAAACGGAATACCCCGACGCAGCCCGCTACCGCAGGCCATTCGTGGTTCAGGTAGTCCTCGATAAATGCGTCAGACATTTCAATCACATGCAGTGACGTCACGCTGTGCCCCTGCCAGCGGATCACGCCGCCTTGCGCCAAAGCCGCCGCGCTGTGCAGGCGCATTATTTTGCCGGAGAAGAACTGCAAATGCGCGGCGGCATCTTCGCGGCTGGCGGGTTTATCAAACCGGCGGCCTTCGACCTCGACCAGCGAATCGCTGCCCAAGACCAGCGCGCCCGGATCGGCAGCGCTCCCCGCCAGCGCCTTGGCGACGGCAAGCGCAGAGGCAATGTCATCGGCCGAATCCCCGTCCATCGCTGCCTCAATCGCGCGCTCATCGACATGGGCGGGGCGGGCGACAAACGGCACACCCGCCGCCGTCAGCATCGCCTTGCGGGAAGCACTTTGCGAGGCCAGCACCACAATTTCACCGCTCATATCGGCTTGGCCCCAAAGTCCGAAGTCTCACCCGCCGCGCGCATTTCGCCCAGCAAACCCATCACCGCCGCCGCCGTTTCCTCGATCGAGCGGCGCGTGACGTCGATCACCGGCCAGCCATTATCGGCAAACATCCGGCGCGCCAATTGAACTTCCTTGGCCACCTTGTCCTGATCGACATACGAGGTTTCCGGCGCCTGATTGAGCGACAGCAGGCGGTTGCGCCGCACCTGAATCAATCGTTCCGGCGCGGTCGTCAGCCCGACCACCAGTGGCCGCTTGAGCGAAAATAACGAGTTCGGCGGCGGGCTTTCGGGCACAATCGGAATGTTGGCGACCTTGTAGCCGCGATTGGCGAGGTAGATGCTGGTCGGGGTTTTCGAACTGCGCGAAACTCCGGCCAGAATGATATCGGCCTGTTCCCAATCCTCCCACGCCACCCCGTCATCGTGGGCGATGGTAAACTGGATGGCATCGACCCGCTGGAAATAGGCCTCGTCCATCAAGTGCTGGCGGCCCGGCCGCGCCTTGGCCTGCTGGCCGAGCAAATCTTCCAGCATCGCCGTCACCGCATCGAGCGCGGGCACCGATGGCAGGCCCAGCGCGCGGCACTTGTCCTCCAACCGGCTGCGGATTTCCGCATTGACCAGTGTATAAAGCACAAGGCCAGGGTTGGCGGTAATCTCGGCAAGGATACGATCGAGATGCTGTTGCGAGCGCACCATTGGCCAGAAATGGCGGATGACGTCGGCGTCGTCGAACTGCGCAAGCGCGGCCTTGGCGATCATCTCCAGCGTTTCGCCGGTCGAATCCGACAGCAGATGCAGGTGCATACGGGTCATGATCGGTTGCGGCGCGCTCTTTTTGAAACCCTGTGGACAGAGGCTGCATAAACCACGGGACAGGCCCGGTGACAACTTTTGCCGCCAATTTCATGCCCAGCTTGAGTCATCCACACGGACTCATCCCAACAAGGGGACAACCTTTCCCACAGGCTGGGGATAGCGTGGACAAGATCGGCTTGACCCCACCCACGCATGAGTCGCCCTAGTCATCCCCCTGTTCAGCGCGGGACAATTCGGGCAAGGGCGCGCAATCCCCGGTTTCCACAGGCCTACTACCTACAGAAACCTTATTCTAAGAATCTTGATTAGGATTAGAGCGCGAGACGATGGCTGGATTGCTGCTAGATACGCTGCGTGGAATCAACGGTCCTCAGCGCCCGATATGGCTAATGCGCCAGGCGGGTCGGTATTTGCCGGAATACAGGGCTTTGCGGGCGGAAAAGGGCGGATTCCTCGCGCTCGTTTACGATACCGACGCAGCCGCCGAAGTCACCTTGCAGCCAGTCCGCCGCTTTGGCTTCGATGGCGCAATCCTGTTCTCGGACATCCTGATCGTCCCCTATGCGATGGGGCAGAATCTGGAATTTCTAGCCGGTGAAGGCCCGCGCATGTCACCCCGCCTCCTGGATAGCGCGCTGGATGCCCTGCAAGCCGTGCCAGAGCGCCTTGCCCCGATTTACGCGACCGTGGCCAAGGTCAAGGCCGGGTTAGGCGCTGAGACGACGCTGCTGGGCTTTGCAGGGAGTCCGTGGACGGTGGCCACATATATGGTCGCGGGCGAGGGCAGCCGCGATCAGCATGAGACGCGCGCTATGGCGTATCGCGATCAGGTGGCGTTTCAGGCGATCATCGATGCAATTACCGCCGTCACCATCGAATACCTCGTCGGTCAGATCCGCGCCGGGGCAGAGGCGGTGCAATTGTTTGACAGCTGGGCCGGCAGTCTCGCCCCCGCCGAGTTCGAACGCTGGGTCATCGCCCCTAACGCGGCGATTGTCGCGGGCGTGCGGCAACAATGCCCGGGTGTGCCAGTAATTGGCTTTCCAAAGGGCGCCGGAGCCAAACTGGCGGCCTATGTGCGCGAAACCGGGGTCGACGCGGTCGGTCTGGATGAGACCATCGACCCGCTATGGGCGGCCAAGACGCTGCCAGAGGGCTTGCCAGTGCAAGGCAACCTCGATCCCTTGCTGCTGCTATCCGGCGGGGCGGAACTGGAGCGAGGAGCCTTGCGCATTCTCGATGCCTTTGCTGACCGCCCGCACGTGTTCAATCTGGGCCACGGGATCGGTCAATACACGCCAATCGAGCATGTCGAAGCCTTGCTCGCCACGGTGCGGGGCTGGAAAAAACGCTAAACCCGGCCTAACTTGGCCCCATGCAACAGGTACTGGCTATGACATATCTTTGGCTCAAGGCAGGCCATGTCATCTTCGTGATTTTCTGGATGGCCGGACTGTTCATGCTGCCGCGCTTTTTCGTCTATCATCAGGAAGCTGCGCCGGGCACGCCGGAAAATGCCGTGTGGATCGACCGTGAGCGCAAGCTGCTCAAGATCATCCTATGGCCGTCGCTGATCGCGGTTTGGGTGTTTGGGCTGGCGCTGGCAATGGTCACCGGCGTTTACACGCAAGGCTGGTTTCAGGTGAAGTTCGCCGCCGTGTTGGCGCTGAGCGCTTATCACTTCTGGTTGGCGGGCTACGCGAGTTCGCTGGCGATGGGTCAGCGGCGGCTGACCGGCAAAAAGCTGCGCCTGCTGAACGAAATTCCCGGCATTGCGGCGGCGGTGATCGTGGTTCTGGTGATCGTTCGCCCGTTCTAAACGCGTTGACTTAAACGTTCCTCCGGCATAATCCCCACCCGTCCGGCAACGGTCGCGCCTTTCGGGCTGCGACGGTCCTGCTTTCCCCAAGCCCCTTGGATCCCGGCCAGCAACGCACTAGAATTTGGAAATACCGCGCCATGCATTTGAAAGAACTCAAGAAAAAAACCTCTGTCCAGCTGGTCGAAATGGCCGAGGAACTGGGCATCGAGGGTGCATCAACCCTGCGCCGCCAGGACATCATGTTCGCCATCCTCAAGGAAGTGGCCGAAGATGGTGAGGAAATCCTCGGCATCGGCACCATCGAAGTGCTCACCGACGGTTTCGGCTTCCTGCGCAGCCCTGAAGCGAATTACCTTGCCGGGCCCGACGATATTTACGTGTCACCGAACCAGGTCCGCAAATGGGGCCTGCGCACCGGCGATACCGTCGAAGGCGAAATCCGCGCGCCCAAGGATGGTGAGCGCTATTTTGCCATCACCAAGCTGATCAAGGTTAACTTTGACGATCCCGATGTGGTCCGCCACCGCGTCAATTTTGACAACCTGACCCCGCTTTATCCCAATGAGCGCCTGAACCTCGATTCCTCTGACCCCACGGTCAAGGACAAGTCAGCCCGCGTGATCGATCTCATCTCACCGCAGGGCAAGGGCCAGCGCGCGCTGATCGTCGCGCCGCCGCGCACGGGTAAGACCGTGCTGCTGCAGAACATCGCCAAGGCCATCACTGACAACCATCCGGAAGTCTTTCTGATCGTGCTGCTGGTGGACGAGCGGCCTGAAGAAGTCACCGACATGCAGCGTTCGGTGAAGGGTGAGGTTATCTCCTCAACCTTTGACGAGCCCGCCACACGTCACGTGCAAGTGGCTGAAATGGTGATCGAAAAGGCCAAGCGTCTGGTTGAGCACAAGAAGGATGTTGTCATCCTGCTCGATTCCATTACCCGCCTTGGCCGCGCCTACAACACCGTTGTGCCAAGCTCGGGCAAGGTGCTGACCGGCGGTGTTGACGCCAATGCTTTGCAACGTCCGAAGCGCTTTTTCGGTGCGGCGCGTAACATCGAGGAAGGTGGTTCGCTGTCTATCATCGCCACCGCGCTGATCGATACCGGCAGCCGCATGGACGAAGTGATCTTTGAGGAATTCAAGGGCACCGGCAACTCGGAAATCGTGCTCGATCGCAAGGTTTCGGACAAGCGCATCTTCCCCGCGCTCGATGTCGGCAAATCCGGCACCCGCAAGGAAGAGCTGCTGGTTCCCAAGGATCAGCTCAGCAAGATGTGGGTCCTGCGCCGTATTCTGATGCAGATGGGCACCATCGATTCGATGGAGTTCCTGCTCGACAAGATGAAGGATTCCAAGTCGAACGAAGACTTCTTCGCGACGATGAATCAATAGGCGTTCAGTTTACCGACGGCTCGACGGAGTCCTTGGTGATGGGAAGGGCGGGCAGCGTTTCGGCGCTGCCCGCCCTTTTTCATTACCCCAGATTGGCGGCAAAAAACGCGTCAGTCCGCTCATCGGCCAGCTTGGCCCCGGCCTCATTCCGCCGCGCACCGTGTTCGGCGGCAAAGCCGTGGTCCAACCCTTCGTAATCGTAAATCGTCACGTGCGAATTGCTGTCGAGACCAGCGTGCATGGCGGCCTGCGCTTCAGGCGTCACGAAGTGGTCGGCAGTTGGCACATGCAGCAGCAGTGGCCGGGCGATGGCGTGTGATTCGCCCAGCATCTGGTCGATCCCGACGCCGTAATAGCCGACTGACGCGTCGATATCGGTGCGCGTGGCGGCTTGATAGGCAACCTTGCCGCCCATGCAGTAGCCGACCAGCCCGACCTTGCTGACCCCGGCCTCGCGGCGAATCCAGCGGATCACCGCTTCGACATCCTGAATGCCCAAGTCAAAATCGTGACCCATCATAAAGGCAATGCCCTTTTGGAATTGCTCGGGCACGTCGGAATCGAGGTCTATGCCTTCCGCTTGCCGCCAGAATACTTCGGGTGCGACAGCGAGATAGCCCCTGGCCGCATAGTCGTCCGCCTTCTTGCGGATGCCCGGATTGACCCCGAAAATCTCCTGAATCACAATCACGGCACCGCGCGGAGTGCCTTCGGGATGCGCAACATAGGCCCGAAAAGTGGCCGAGCCATCCAGCGTGGCAATGCGGACTGTTTCACTCATCGCGGTAAACTCCTGCAGGGATGTGTCGGCGGCTACTTTGCCCCCATACATGGACAATGCCAAGTGCCTGTGCCAGTTTCAGTGCCGCAGTTCCGCTGCGCTTGCGGGTGAAAGGTACGGCGATGAAGATCCATGCAGAACTAGATTGCACCCCGGAAGAGGCGAGGCGTTTTCTCGGCCTGCCGGACGTTACCAAGGTCAACGAAGTCTATGTCGAGGCTATGACCAAGGCAATGCAGGGCGTCGGCAGCGTTGATCAGATGCAGGCCATGATCAAGCAAATCGCCCCGATGGGTGAAATGGGCATGAACCTGTTCAAGCAATTTATGACATCGGGCGGGACGACGACCAGCGGCAAAAAGGGCTGACGGATCGGGCTCGTTCCACTGCATACCGATCCATGACTGACACTATTTTCGCGCTATCGAGCGGCGCCCCTCCTGCGGCGATTGCGGTAATCCGTGTGAGCGGCCCGGCGGCGGGCAACGCTTTGATGGCGCTGGCGGGGAGTTTGCCCGCCGCGCGTCTTGCGGGGTTACGGCGCTTGCGCGATTCGGCGGGGCAGATGCTCGATAGCGCACTGGTGTTATGGCTTCCCGGGCCTGGTACGGCAACGGGTGACGACTGCGCCGAACTCCACCTGCACGGCGGCCGCGCGGTGATCGCGGCGGTGGAGCGAGCGCTGGCAGCTTTGCCGGGCCTGCGCCATGCCGAACCCGGCGAATTCACCCGCCGTGCTTTTGCCAATGGCCGGATCGACTTGGCCGAGGCTGAGGGGCTGGCTGACCTGCTGACCGCTGAAACCGAACTTCAGCGCCTTAGCGCGGTCGCGATGGCGGGCGGAGCGTTCTCTCGGCAAGTGGAGGACTGGCGCGAACAGTTGCT
>JBDUBN010000025.1:0-14671 GCA_040004085.1 Novosphingobium sp. | reverse complement strand
TCGCAGCTTCCCCGGCGATATCGCTGAACGGGGCGAGTTCGGTGCCGGTCAGCCACACTTGCGCCCGCCCGCCGCGTAGGCGCTCAAACAACGCCGCGCGGCGCAGCGGATCGAGGTGCGCCGCGACTTCGTCCAGCAGCAGCAGCGCCGGGCGGTCCGCATCCTGCAGATTGGGCGGCAGATCCGCATGAGCCAAGGTAATGGCGATCAGCATGGCCTTTTGCTCGCCGGTCGAGCATTCCGCCGCCGCCTGATCCTTGCCCGCCATGGTGACGCGCAATTCGTCGCGGTGCGGGCCGGTCAGCGTGCGCTGCGCCGCGCGGTCTCGGCGGCGACTGTCAGCCAGAGCCTGCGTCAGCGCACCGGCCTCTGTCGGCCCGCCGGGAACATAAGCCAGCGCCGGGCGAGCGAACGGACCGTCTGGTAGTTCAGCCAGACTGGCGGACAGGCGCGTGACCAGCCGCTCGCGGGCCTGAGCGACCAGTTCCCCGGCCTCGGCAATTTGCGCTTCCAGTGCGGCAAACCATGCCGGGTCGGGCTCCTGCTGCTCGGCCAGCAAGCGGTTTCGTTCGCGCAATGCCGTTTCCAGCCGAGCGGCATGGCGGGCGTGGCCGGGCTCCAGCGCCAAGACCATCCGATCCAGAAACCGCCGCCGCGCGCCTGCCCCTTCGGCAAACAGCCGGTCCATGGCCGGGGTCAGCCAGCCGATGCTCAGCCACTCCCCAAGGCTGACCGCCGACGCCTCCGCCCCGTTGACCTGCACCACGCGGCGGCCCGGACGATCCGGACTGACGCCAGTTCCAAGCCTGACAGGATCGCCGGTTGAGGCCAGTTCGGCGCTGATGGCAAAGCCGCCGTCGCCGTGATTCGCCGCCATTTCGGGCAGCGCAGCGCGGCGCAAACCGCGACCGGGAGCCAGCAGCGACAGCGCCTCCAGCACGTTGGTCTTGCCCGCGCCATTCTCCCCGATCAGCAGGTTAAACCGCGCCGTCCCCTCCAGCGCGGTGGCGCGGTGGTTGCGGAATTGGGTCAGGAGCAGGCGGTCAAGCGTCATGGCGGCCAGGCTTTTTCATGGGGCCCGCCCTATCCTGCACCGCGCACGGGTGCCATGAAAAAGGGCGCTGTTTAAACCGCGCGCGTCTTGGCGAAGGGCGAGAAGTCGGTATCGGTGTCAAACACATCGACACCTTCGCGCTTTTTCAGCCAGCCGACCACCGCGTAAGTTACCGGCGTCAGCACCACTTCCCACAGCACTTTCAACGCCCAGTTGGTGAGCATAACCGTCAGCAGCGCCTGAGTGCTCCACACGCCAATGAAGGCGATGGGGTAAAACAGCGCGCTATCGACCGCTTGTCCGAACACGGTCGAGCCAATCGTGCGGGTCCACAGCTTGGTGCCGCCGGTCCAGATCTTCATCTTGGCGAGCACGAAACTGTTGACGAATTCGCCCGCCCAGAACGCTGTGACGGACGCCAGAACAATTCGCCACGTGCTGCCGAATACCGAATCATACGTCGTCTGGCACAGTTCGCCCGCAGTGTGTTGCTTGAGCAAATCGGCAAACATCGCATTGCCACTGGACGCGCAGCCCCAGTCCGCAGCGGGCGGCATGGCGACGACGACAAAGCTCATAAACGCCATGAACAGCAGTGCGAAAAAGCCAACCCACACACAGCGGCGGGCGTTGGCATAACCGTAAACCTCGGTCAGCACGTCGCCCAGGACATAGGATATCGGGAAGAACAGGATGCCCGCACCAAAAATGTGCCCGTCGAGCGTCGCCAGCTTGGCCGCGCCAATCAGGTTCGACAGCAAAAGGATGCTAACGAATGCCGCCATCATATATTCAAAATAGCGGAAATGGCGCCGCGCCCCCGCGCTGCCTTTCAGGCGGTACAATTCTGATGTTTCGTCCATGACCGCAAACTATAGCGGTTTGCGCCCCGCGCAAGTCCGCCTTATGGAGACCCCCAGCGCGCGCCCGTAGTTCAACTGGATAGAGCACGAGCCTTCTAAGCTTGGAGTTGCAGGTTCGAGTCCTGCCGGGCGCGCCAGTACGGCTGATCCGTTTGCGGGGGGGAGGTATGTTTTGGCTGAACCCGTCCGTATCGACCGCGATTTTGCCCGCAAGCTCGACTGGAACCTGCTCAAGCTGTTTCTGGAAATCGTCCGTGCCGACGGGATTGGCGCGGCGGCGCGCAATCTTAACCGTCAGCAGCCAAGCATCAGTGCGGCGCTAAAACGGCTCGAGGATCATCTGGACGCGCGGTTGTTTGATCGCTCGCCAGCGGGAATCCGCATCACCCCGGCGGGCAAGGCCTTGCAGGCGCTGTGCGAAGACATGTTTGAAAACGTCCGCATGGCGCAGCATCAGGTGGCGCAGGCGACCAAGCTGGTGTCGGGCGTGGTGCGCATTCAACTGATCTCCTCAATCATCTGCCCCGAACTGGACGAGGCGATTGCCTCGTTCCACCGCCGTCACCCCTCGATCGCGATGGAACTGCATGTTTCGGCGTGGCGCGGGGTGCTCGATGCGCTGGATCGCGGCGATGTCGAAGTCGGCATCGGCTATGAAGGCGCGCACGGCCCGGAACTGATCTACGAGCCGATGTTTCTGGAAACCCAGCAACTGTTCTGCGCCCGCAGCCATCCGCTATACGGCCGCACTATCGACAAGCTTGGCAGCCTGCGCCGCGAAGGCTTCGTCCTGACTGGAGCAGACGAGCCGGAGGCGGTTACCCGGCTGCGCGGGCGGCATGGCTTAGGTGATAACAGCGCCGGTCACGCCGAGGATGTGCATGAAGCGCTGCGGCTAATCACGCTGGGCGTCGGCATCGGCTTTCTGCCCATCGGCGCGGCGGAGGCGGCAGTGCGGGCGGGAAAGCTGTGGCCCTTGCTGCCAACAAATGTGCAACCCGCTTACGAAATTTTCCTGATCTCACGCGGCGATCCATCCCGCGATACCGCCACACAGTTGTTCCTTGATGAGATGCGGCGGCGGCTGCGGGCGCGAGCTTAGCTGTCCATAATCCAAATCTATGAGTATCATCACGAAATAGCATCTAGCCCTATGAGGCACTTGCCCTAGCTTTGCCGCGATGCAGCAAAACCTTTGGCCTGGTGATGGAACTGGATAGCACAGCCGATCAATATCTGGGGCGATGGGACCGGCTGCTGCTGGCCTATCCCGGCCTGCCCGGCGATACCTTGGAACAGGTTACCTGGTTGCAAGGCCCCGAACTCTACGTCGACCTGCGCCAGCCACCCGCCATTGCCAACCGCATTCAGGCGAGCTGCCTGTCCGAATTGCTGCATGAAGAAGCGCTGCTGCTAGCCACCCAGCAGGGCTTTGCCGGGCGTTTCGTGGTATCCGGCGACGAAGCGGAATGGCAACGCGAGATAGATTTCCAGCCGCTCTGTGCGCTGGGCGATCGCGGCCGGTTGGTGAGTGAGGGCGACCTGCTGATCGAGCACGGGATTGAAGCTGACTACATCGAATACTGGCAGCGCCCGCCTGCTCAGCCGGGGCCGCCACCCGCAATCGCCGCCGCCCGTTTCCGTTCGGCTACCGATGGTCGCGCGGCTATTCTGGTGCAGCATGGCCGCCATTTTGGCTATGCGCGAGGCCGGGCCGAAACTTTACCAAAGGGTGCGGACTTGGCCGCAGTGGTGGCAGGCGCGGATGGTCTCACCGCTCAGGCGCTGGTTGATTGCGAGATTTCGCTTGGCACGGTGACGGCGGAGGGCTGGCGGATCGAACGGTCCAGCCTGCCGTGGCGCGAGGGCGCGATTTTGGTAACGCCTGACGCCGCCTTTCGCGAAATGACGCTGGCGGTGGCAGATTGCGATGCGCGCGGCCTGCCGTTCATGCGCGACCTGACGATGATCGAGCAGCACGGCGCGTTTGAATTTACAGTCGCCGGTGATGAGCCAACCGGTGACATGGCCATCGCCACCGCTGGCAGCGCGTTCCAGTCCGTGCCGGTGGTCGACATCGCTTCACTGGGTAGCGGCAACAGCGCCGCCGAGGCCGCAACAGTCGCGCAACTGCGCAGCGCCGCCGCCGAAGTCGGCTTTCTTTACGTCACCGGCCACGGCATCGCTCCATCTGTCATCGCCCGCCTGCAAGCCGCCGCCAAGCGTCTGTTCGATCTGCCGATGGAGGCCAAGATGGCGACCTACATCGGCAACTCGGTCAACCATCGCGGCTATGTCCCGCCGGGTGAGGAGGAGTTCTATCCGGGTGCCAAGGACGCCAAAGAAGGCTTCGATCTGGCGCTTGATCTGCCGCCTGAGCAAGTGCCACCCGGTCATCCCATGCTCGGCCCCAACCAGTGGCCAGACTTGCCCGGCTTCCGCGAGGACGTGATGGCCTATTACGCCGCAGCCTTCGCCGTTGGCCGCCGGTTGCTGCGCGCGCTGGCGATGGCACTGGGGCAGGCCCCCGAGGCGTTTGAGCGGCTGGTGGTCACGCCGCCAAGCCAGCTCCGCCTGCTGCATTATCCAACGCAGACGGCGGTGGAGGACATTTCCGGCATCGGTGCGCATACCGATTACGAATGCTTCACACTGTTGCTGACGTCCACGCCCGGTCTGGAGGTAATGAACCAAGCGGGCCAGTGGATCGACGCCCCGCCCGTTCCCGGCGTACTGGTGGTCAATATTGGCGACATGATGGAGTTCTGGTCCGCCGGAAAGTTCGTCGCCACGTCGCACCGGGTGCGCAAGGTGGTGGAGGAGCGCTATTCGTTCCCGCTGTTCTTCGCGCTTGATTATGACGTCGAACTGGTGCCGGTGGGCCAGCGCGGCGGGCCATCGATCCATACGGGTGAGCATCTGTTCGCCCAGACCGCACGGACGTTTCGTTACCTTAAGCAACGGGTCGAGCTCGGTGAGATTGCTGTGCCGCAACCAGCCCGTCCGCTGGCGTTCGGGCGGGAAGCCCGCCAGCGCCAATCCGATGCCGCCTGAAATTACCCTGATAACTCCAACCAAAACCAACAACAAAAAGGACACATTATGACTAACCGATGGACCAACGCCCTGCGCACCGTCAGCCTTGCCAGCGTACTGCTGCTTGCCGCATGCGGCGGCGCGAAGGATGCCGCCGCTCCGGCAGCGCCCGCCGCCGAAGCGCCGAAGACCGAATTCAACATCGGCTGGTCGATCTATGCCGGATGGATGCCGTGGGCCTATGCCGAAAAGTCGGGCATTCTCAAGAAATGGGCCGACAAGTATGGCATCAAGATCAACCTGATTCAGGTCAACGATTACGTCGAATCCGTAAACCAGTACACCGCCGGGAAGCTGGACGGCGTGGGCGTCACCAACATGGACGCGCTGACAATTCCGGCGGCGGGCGGCAAGGACACTACCTCGCTGATCATCGGCGACTATTCCAACGGCAACGATGGCATCGTCCTGAAAAACGGTGCAACGATGGCCGATATCAAGGGCCGCACGGTCAATCTGGTGGAGCTGTCCGTCTCGCATTACCTGCTTGCCCGCGCGCTGGAAATGAACGGGATGAAGCTGTCCGACGTCAAGACGGTGAACACGTCTGACGCCGATATCGTCGCCGCCTTCAGTTCCAAGGACGTCACAGCCGTCACCGCATGGAACCCGCAATTGGCCGAAATCAAGAAGGCCGCAGGCGCAACCGAGGTGTTCAACAGTTCCAAGATCCCCAACGAGATTCAGGATCTGATGACCGTCTCCACCGCCACGCTGAAGGCCAACCCCAATCTGGGCAAGGCTCTGGTCGGCGCATGGTTTGAAGTCATGGGCATCATGGCCAAGGGCGATGCTCAATCCGAGGCCGCAATTGCCGAAATGGCCAAGCTATCGGGCACCACGACCGAGAACTACAAGGCCCAGCTCAAAACCACGTTCCTCTATTACAAGGCCGCCGATGCGGTTGCCTACAACAAGAGCGCGGAAATAGCCGGGCACGAGGACGCGGTGCGCCAGTTCAGCTTTTCCAAGGGCCTGTTCGGCCCCAGCGCGACCTCGGTTGACGCCATCGGCATTGAACTTCCCGGTAAGACGCTGGGCGACAAGGCTAATGTGAAGCTGCGCTTTGACCCGACCTACATGGAAATGGCGGCGGCGGGTAAGCTGTAAGGGCTAATGCAAGACAGGGCTGCGGCGCGATGCTGCGGCCCTGTTTTTTGCTAAAATCCTCCCCGGCACGGGGAGGTGCCCTGCAAGGGCGGAGGGGTCCCACCTATCCGAGTAACGCTGTTCTGAACGAGAGGTGGGCCCCCTCCGTCAGCCGCTTCGCGTCTGCCACCTCCCCGTGCCGGGGAGGATTTGACTCACGCTACCCCGCCAACGCCAACCCCAACCCTTCCGGCACCGCGCCGCCATTCTTGCGCGACACCGGCATGTCATAGACCGCCGTCGCGCCATAACGATTGGGCGCGTGCGGATCGATGCGGCGTTTGTCGAACGCCAAGACCCGCGTGCCCAGCTTGAACGCCTCCTTGATGTCGTGGGTCACCATGATGATCGTCAGCCCATGATCGCGCCACAGGCCCGTGACCAGCGCGTGCATATCCAGCCGGATACCCGGATCGAGCGCGCCGAATGGCTCGTCCAGAAGCAGCACGCGCGGCTGCTTGATCAGCGCTTGCGCAATGGCCAGCCGTTGCTGCATCCCGCCCGACATCTGCGCCGGATAGACGTTGAGGTTATGTTCAAGCCCGACGGCGCCGAGCATTTCAGTCGCCTGCGCCACGGCTGATCGCTTGGCACTGCCGAACAATTTGCCCAGCAGCGGCGACTTGGCGCATTCGACCCCGAACATCACATTCTGCAGCGCAGTCAGGTGCGGGAATACCGAATAGCGCTGAAACACCACCCCCCGATCAGGGCTGCATTCGGGCGTCAGGCGGATACCATCGAGCAGGATTTCCCCCTGCGACGGTGCCTCCTGTCCCAGGATTAGCCGCAGAAACGTGCTCTTGCCCGCCCCCGATGGCCCGACAACCGACACGAACGAGCCTTGCTCAATATCCAGCGACACGCGCTCCAGCACGACCTTGTCGCCATATTCGACCCACACGCTGCGCAGCGAAAGCAAAGCGGTCATCTGCCGTCTCCATGCGCCCAGGGGAATGCTTTCCGGCTGATCAGTTTCAGCACGAAATCGGTGGTGATCGCGAGCAGTGAAATCCACGCGACGTAGGGCAGGATTATGTCCATCGCCAGATAGCGGCGGACGAGGAAGATGCGGTAGCCCAGCCCGACATCGGACGCGATCGCCTCTGCCGAGATCAGGAATACCCACGCCGGTCCCATCGACAGGCGCAGGCTTTCGATCAGGCGCGGCAGGGCTTGCGGCAGGGCGACGCGCAAGGTCAATTGCCACGAACTCGCCCCCAATGTCTGCGCCTTGACCATCTGTTCGACCGGCAGACTGGTGACATGACTGGCAAGGTCGCGGATCATGAACGGGGCGATGCCAAAGGCTATCAGCGCGATCTTGGAAGCCTCACCCAGCCCCATGGCGATGAACAGGATTGGCAGCACGGCAATCGGCGGGATCACCGCGATGATCGTCACCAGCGGCCCGAATGTGGACCGGATCAGCGGCACGACACCGAGCGCCAGCCCCAGCAGTAGGGTGAATGCGGTCGCGATGGCGACGCCGATGCCCAGTCGCCACAGGCTGGCGGTGGTATCGGCGATCAGGGTGATCTGGTCAGTGCGCGCATCTACTTGTGTCGCCAGCCGCGCGGCGGCGTGAAACATTGCGAGGAAAGTAGGCAGCACCTTGTCATTGGGATTGGCATCAAGCCGGGCGGCGGACAGCACCGAATAGACCACGATCAGGATCACGATCGGGATCGCCCCGATCAGCAGACTGACGCCGCGCTGCGGCCTGATATTGACGATCCGCATTGCGTGACACCCCTAGATGCAAATTCCGCCATTCCCGCCACCTTCGCCGCAATATCCATGCCAATGGGGCATTTCAGCGGTTGCCGGGATCATCATCCGACCAAAGGCCGTCACGCTGCCCGCAAAATAGGCAGAGAGCGAGGCCAGTTGCCCGAGTTTTGTTTGTTGCAGCGCAGCGTAATTATTACGCTTGACCGAATTCGTAATATCAAACATAAATCGTGGACCATGTCAACCGAACCGCTTCCCTCCCTCGTCCGCCTCAGCGTCAGTCTGCCCGCAGAGCTGTTTACCGAGCTGGATGCGATGGTTTCAGAACGCGAAGTGGCCAACCGCTCGCAGATGATCGCTGAACTGATTCGTCAGGAACTGGCCGAGCACAGCGCGCGCGAACACCCGGAAACGCTGCTCGCCGGAACGATCACGCTTATGTACCGCGCGGAGGCTGGCCGGGTACGGCAGGCACTCGCGCAATTGCAGCTGGGCTTCATCGCCGAGATAATTTCCAGCCAGCACGTGTTTCTGGAAGACGACCAGTCGCTCGAAGTCCTGCTGGTGCAGGGCAGCGCGGTGCGGCTGCACGGATTGTGTGACGCACTGCGGAAAATTCGCGGCGTGCAACTGGCGCGGCTGATCACCACTACGGCGCTGCTGCCGCCGCTTACAGCCAAGGATCCGCGCACATGACCGGATCAACAGCCGACCCTTATGGCGCGCAGGCCCATGCCCGGGCGATGGCTGGCACCCGGGTTGAGGCTATGCCGACCCTGCCCGCCGCCGCCTCTGATGCTCCCGGTGAAGTGGTGTGGGAGGAAACCATCGCTGCGGGCGGCTATGCCAGTCGCCGCATCGCGCGCGGCACCCGCCTGCGACTGATCGACCTGTACGGTGATGCCTGCGCTTCCATGCTGGTGTTCAATTCCGAGAACCCGCTTGAACGGCTGAACGTCGCCGACACGCTGAAGGTGCAGTGGAACGGCTATTTGGGAGCGGGCAAGCTGATCTTGTCGGACATGGGCCGGGTCATGCTTTCTGTTCTGGAGGACGGCGCGGGAACGCACGACGCTTTTTGCGGGGCATCGAATGAGGCGGCGAACGCGCGGCGTTATGGCGCGGGCCAGAACTACAGCCCGCAACCTAATGCCCGCGACCGCTTCATGCTGGGAGTCGCCAAACATGGACTGGGCCGCAAAGATGTTCACCCTTGCGTCAACTGGTTCAAGGGCGTGCGGATCGAGGAAGACGGCACGACAACGCCGATCATCGGGCCGTATGAACAGGGCCGTGAACTGGTTTTGCGGGCCGAAATGGACGTGATCGTGGTGCTGGCGAACTGCCCGCACGTGCTGGATCCGCGCGATGAATACACCGTCACCCCACTGCGCGCGACGGCTTGGCGCGGCGAAGTGACCAGTTCCGACGATGCACTGCGCAACGCCACGCCCGAAGGTTTGCGCGCCTTCCTCAACACCGACGACTACTACCTCAGGTAAGGACCAAGGCCATGACGGACTCCGCCACAATCGGCCTGCCGGGCCGCATCATCCATGACGAAGTCGTCCCCGCGCTGGCCCCGTGGCTGCACCGGGTAAAGGCGGGGCAGACGCTGCGGATTGTCGATCTGGAGGGCAATCAGGCGGTCGATTTCCTCGCCTATGCCGCTGGGGACGACGCCGAACGCTATTCCGCGCAAGACACCGTGGCCGCGCAAGGCAACCTGTTTTTGCGCACCGGCAGCGTGCTGTTGTCCAACGAGGGGCGGGCGATGATGACGATCACCGGCACCTCTGTCGCCTATCATGATACCATAGGCGGCGCGTGTTCTTGTGAGAGCAACACCCTGCGTTACGGCCACCACACCAAATCGCAGCACGCCTGTGTCGAAAACTTTCTCGACGCCAACGTCCGCGTCGGGCGCGGCAAGCGGGATATGGTGTCGAACATCAATTTCTTCATGAACGTGCCGGTCGAGGCTGACGGCGCGCTCGGCATTGTCGACGGCATTTCCGCCCCCGGCATGACCGTGGACGTGCGCGCCGAGATGGACGTGGATGTGGTTGTTTCCAACTGCCCGCAGATCAACAACCCGTGCAATGGTTTCAACCCGACGCCGGTGCGCATGATCGTGGTCGAAGGTTGATGTTTGGCAAAGTCCTGATTGCCAATCGCGGCGCGATTGCTTGCCGGATCATCCGTACTTTGCGCGAAATGGGCGTGAGCTCGGTGGCAGTTTTCAGCGATGCCGATGCAGGGTCATTGCACGTTGCCCAAGCTGATGAGGCGCTGCGCATCGGCCCCGCGCCCGCCAGCGACAGCTACCTCAACATCCCGGCCATCCTCGCCGCCGCACAGGCCAGCGGGGCGGAGGCGATCCATCCGGGCTATGGCTTCCTGTCCGAAAGCACCGAATTCGCCGCCGCGTGTGAGGAGGCGGGGATCGTGTTCATCGGCCCGACGCCGGACAACATCACCGCTTTCGGTCTGAAACACAGCGCCCGCGATCTGGCCGAGGCGCACGGCGTAGCGCTCGCCCCCGGCACCGGCCTGCTCACCGATCCGGCAGCGGCAGTCGCGGCGGCAGCGGGCATCGGCTATCCGGTGATCCTGAAAGCCACGGCTGGCGGCGGCGGCATCGGCATGAAGATCTGCGCCGATGCGGCGGAACTGACCGACGCCTTTGCCGGAGTGGTGCGGCTGGGCGCGGGCAATTTCGGCAACGGCGGCGTGTTTCTTGAACGCTATGTCGAAACCGCGCGGCATATCGAAGTGCAAGTGTTCGGCGATGGCGCGGGGCGGGTTGTCGCCTTGGGAGAGCGCGATTGCTCGCTGCAACGGCGCAACCAGAAAGTGGTCGAGGAAACCCCGGCGCCCCTGCTGCCGCCGGCCACCCGCACCGCGATGATCGACGCAGCGGTACGGCTGACGGCGGGCGCACATTATCGCTCTGCCGGAACGGTGGAGTTCCTTTACGATCCGGCGCGCGATGATTTTTACTTCCTTGAGGTCAACACCCGGCTGCAAGTGGAGCACGGCGTCACCGAGCAGGTGACCGGCGTCGATCTGGTCGAATGGATGGTGCGCGGCGCGGCGGGTGATTTCGCGTTTCTCGATGGGTTCGAGGCCAAGCCCGTCGGCGCGTCAATCCAGGTGCGGCTCTATGCCGAGGACCCGGCGCAAGATTTTCGCCCCAGTTCAGGTCTGCTCACCGAAGTGACATTCCCCACCGGCCCGCGCGTCGATGGCTGGGTAGCGGCGGGGTCGCAGGTCAGCGCATGGTATGATCCGATGCTGGCCAAGCTGATTGTAACCGCACCCGACCGCCCCGCCACCATCGCCGCCTTGCAAGCCGCGCTGGACGATACGCGGCTGGCGGGCATCGAAACCAACCTCGATTGGCTGCGCACGGTTGTCCGGTCTGACGTGTTCACCAGCGGCAAAGTCGCCACCCGCGCGCTGGCCGGGATCGCTTACCAACCGCCGACAATCCGCGTCACGGCGGGCGGGGCTTCGACTACGGTGCAGGATTGGCCGGGGCGGGTTGGGTACTGGAACGTCGGGGTGCCGCCATCCGGGCCGATGGATGCGCTGGCGTTCCGGCTCGGCAATCGCCTGCTGGGCAATGATGAAGGCGCAGCCGGGCTGGAGTTCACGGCGGCGGGGCCGACACTACTGTTCAACACCGCTGCGACCGTCTGCCTTGCCGGAGCCGATTTCGCCGCCAAGCTGGACGGCGAGCCGGTGCCGCGCTGGCAGTCCGTCACCATCGAGGCCGGACAGACGCTGCACATTGGCCGGGTGAGCGGCGGCGGGATGCGTGGTTATCTGCTGGTCGCGGGCGGGATCGACGCGCCGCTGTTCCTCGGCAGCCGCAGCGCCTTTACCATGGGCGAGTTTGGCGGCCACGCCGGGCGTGCGGTGCTAACCGGTGATACTCTGCACCTAGGCCGCGAGCCGGTGGCAGAGGCATTGTCACCCCACGGCTTGCCCTTGCCCGAAGTGGCGCGCGAATGGTCGATCCGCGTACTCTACGGCCCGCACGGCGCGCCCGATTTCTTCACCCCCGCCGACATCGAGATGGTCTGCGAAACGGCGTGGCAAGTGCATTACAATTCCAACCGCACCGGCGTGCGGCTTACCGGGCCAAAGCCGCAATGGGCGCGCAGCGACGGCGGCGAGGCTGGGCTGCATCCCTCCAACATCCACGACAACGCCTATGCCGTCGGCGCGGTCGATTTTACCGGCGACATGCCGATCATTCTGGGGCCGGATGGACCATCGCTTGGCGGGTTTGTCTGCCCGTTCGTGGTGATCGCAGCCGATCTGTGGAAAGTCGGCCAGCTTGCGCCGGGCGACAGCGTGCGGTTCCTGCCGGTCAGCGATGCCAGCGCGGCGGAGGCTTTGGCGCATCAGAACGCACTGATCGCCGGTTCGCCCGTGCCGCCGCCTGTGCTTGCCGCCGATCTCGGTGACCCGGTGCTGCTGACTTTGCCCGAGCGGGGGCCAGAGCAGGGCCACCGCCCGCTGGTCCGCTATCGCCGTCAGGGCGATCAGCACTTGCTGGTCGAATATGGCCCGATCGTGCTCGATCTGGAACTGCGCCTGCGCATTCACGCGCTGATACTGGAACTGGATGCCATGGCGCTGGCGGGGGTGATCGAGGTGACGCCGGGCATCCGTTCGCTGCAAATCCACTATGACAGCCAGCGCCTCAGCCAGACAGCGCTCATCGATGCGCTGGTCAGCGCCGAGGAGCAGTTAGGCGGGCTGGACGAATTCGAGATCCCATCGCGCACGGTCTATCTGCCGTTGTCGTGGAATGATCCGGCGATCCACGAAACGGTGGCCAAGTACATGGCGTCGGTGCGTGACGATGCGCCGTGGTGCCCGGACAACATCGAATTCATCCGCCGGGTCAACGGCCTCGCAAGGCAAGACGATGTGCAGCGCATTGTTTTCGATGCCGAATATCTGGTGATGGGGCTGGGCGACGTCTACCTTGGCGCGCCGGTCGCCACCCCAGTCGATCCGCGCCACCGGCTGGTGACGACAAAATACAACCCCGCTCGCACGTGGACGCCGCCCAATGTCGTCGGCATCGGCGGGGCGTACATGTGCATTTATGGCATGGAAGGACCGGGCGGTTACCAGCTGTTCGGGCGCACGATTCAGGTGTGGAATTCGTGGCGGCAGACCAGCGCATTCGGCGAGGGCAAGCCGTGGCTGCTGCGCTTTTTTGACCGTATCCGGTTTTTCCCGGTCAGCGCCGAAGAACTGACCGAATGGCGGCGCGATTTCCCCTTGGGACGGCGCGATATCCGTATTGATCAAGGCACCTTCCGCCTCTCGGAATACCGCGCCTTCATGGCCGACAATGCCGCGTCCATCGCGGAGTTTCAGGAAGTGCGCGAAGCGGCGTTTGCTGCCGAACGCGCGGACTGGGAAATGCGCGGCGAATTCAGCCGGGTGGCCGAACTGACCAGCGAAGCCGACGCGGCGGTCGATACGGCTGAGGTCGCGGTGCCTGAGGGTTGCGAACTGGTAGAAGCTCCGTTCGGCGGCGTCTTGTGGTCATGGGCGATTGCCGAGGGCGCACAAGTCGCGGCGGGGGATACTGTGGCGGTGATTGAGGCGATGAAGATGGAATCGCCGGTAATCAGTCCGGTCAGCGGCATTGTCCGCAAGCTTTACCCGGCGGAGCGCCAGCCGGTCAGCCCCGGTTCGCCGTTGTTTGCGGTGGAGGTGGCGTGATGCGCGCGCGCGATATTGCGGAAACTGTCCAATCCGGCGAGCAAAGCGCCGTGGCTGTCGCAGAGGCCGCTCTGGCGCGGATTGCGGACTATGACGCGGTGCAGCCGCAAGCATGGATAAGCCGCTTTTCCGCCGAGGCGGTGCTGGCCGCCGCGCGCGAGGTCGATGCGCGGATTGCGGCGGGCGAAGTTCTGCCGCTGGCGGGTGTGCCGTTCGCGGTAAAGGACAACATCGACGTTGCGGATCTCGATACCACCGCCGCATGCCCGCCGTTTGCCTATGCGCCAGTCGCCAATGCCTATGTCGTCCAACGCTTGCTCGATGCCGGGGCGGTATGCATGGGCAAGACCAACCTCGACCAGTTCGCCACTGGCCTCAACGGCACCCGCAGCCCGCACGGCGCACCGCGCTGTGTGTTCAACCTGGCCTATGTCAGCGGCGGATCGAGTTCCGGGTCGGCGGTGGCGGTGGGGGCGGGGCTGGTGCCGTTTGCCTTGGGAACCGACACGGCGGGGTCAGGCCGGGTGCCTGCCGCGTTCAACGGATTGGTCGGCCTGAAGCCCAGCAAGGGGCGCTGGAGCACCACCGGCCTGCTTCCCGCCTGCCGCTCGCTCGACTGTATCACGGTCATGGCAACTGACGCCGCCGACGCCGCGCTGGTGGACAGCGTGGTCGCTGGTTTCGACGCGGAAGACGCCTACGCGCGCCACCTCCCCGACACCCCAATCACCAGCAAACGCGTCGGCGTACCGCTGCCTGCGAACCGTCCGTGGTTCGGCGATCTGCAGGCCGAGTTCCTGTACGATAAGGCACTCGAACGGCTGGTGGCGCTGGGTTACGAATTGCAAGAGGTGGACATCACGCCGCTGCTCGACGCCGCCAAACTGCTCTACAGCGGCCCCTGGGTGGCAGAGCGCACCGCCGCGATGGCCGATGTACTGCGCGACATGCCAGACGCCATCGATCCGGCAGTACGGGAAATCGTCGAATCCGGGCTTTCCATGAGCGCAGTCGATAC
>JBDUBN010000265.1:0-4338 GCA_040004085.1 Novosphingobium sp. | reverse complement strand
ATGGTCTTCCAGTTGGTGAGCATGCCGCCCAGCCAGCGGTGGTTGACGAAGTGCTGGCCGCAAGCGCGGGCGGCATCGGCCACCGGCTGCTGTGCCTGACGCTTGGTGCCGACGAAAAGCACCTTGCCGCCATTCTGGACAGTGGCCGAAATGAAGTCGAGCGCGCGCGCAAACAGCGGCACGGTCTGCGACAGATCTAGGATGTGAACGCCGTTGCGCGCGCCGAAAATGTACGGCTTCATGCGCGGGTTCCAGCGGTGAGTCTGGTGGCCGAAGTGTGCGCCGGCTTCAATCAATTGCTGCATCGAGACGGTAGGAGCCGCCATATATAAAGTCCTTTCCGGTTGTGCCTCTGGGATACTGGAACCGTGCGGTGGGCGAAAAACCCTTGGCCCGCTGCGGCACCGGTGGAAGTGCATCCCATGTGGATTTGATCGCAAAGTCACTGGCCGGAATGGCCTGATTCCTTTTCAATCGGTCGCGCCACTAGCCGGTTTGGCTGAGGATTGCCAGACCTGAATGCCTGCGGTTGTCAGGATGACGAAATAGCTGTGCGGCACCAGTTCCAAATTTGCGCTTGACACTTTAGAACAAAACATGAACATTGGCGGCAAGTCAGGGATTACGGGCCTTCTTCACCGCTAATCCGCAGCTTATCCACTGGTTGTCCACCTATTTGGCTACAACCGGCTCGGACAGAAAAGGAGTTGTTTCATGGCAGTTTCCGCAGTTCTGCAGTTCGCGCTCAGCGTGATGTTCACCTTGGCCGGGCTGTTTGCCCTTGCCGTCATTGTGTCGACATGGCGCAAGGCCGCCCCCGCCATCGCGGCGCTTGGGCGTGACATTGCGCTACTGGAACATGCGCAGCACCCCCGCCGCGAAGTCCGCTTCCGGATCGCTGCAACGGGAGGTTTTGCGGTAAGCGCACAGGCGATTCCGGCGCGCCTGCGTATTGCCTCGGTCAGGAAGCCGTTTGGTCGGACATTTGCGCCGATAACCGGGCTGCGCGCTGCCGCTTGATACGGGCGTAGGTGACAATGCCATAGGGCAGCATGGCCAGATACAGCACGCAAATGCCCACCAGCGTCCACCACGGCTCGGTCAACAAGGCAGCGCCGATCATTGCCAGCAGCGCCAGCAACTCGAGCCTGATACTGCGACGCGGACGGAGTGAGGTCCAGGTCAGGGTGGCAACATTGGAAATCATCAGGAAGGCAATCACCGCCAGCCAAAGTCCGACGACGACCGGCTCGCGGAACTCCGCACGATCGCTGACTACCCACAAGTACATCGGCAGGAACGCGAGTCCCGCTCCGACCGGTGCCGGAACCCCGGTCATGAACCCGGCCGATTTGTGCGGCTGGTCCGCCATGTCGATCCGGGCATTGAACCGGGCAAGGCGGAGCGCGCAACAGATGGCAAAGGCCAGACAGGCGAACCAACCCAGACGCGGCAGGCCCTGCAAAGACCACAGGAACAGGATCAGCGCCGGAGCCACGCCGAATGATACATTGTCCGCCAGACTGTCGAGCTCCGCACCAAACCGCGACTGCGCCTTGAGCAGCCTCGCAATCCGCCCGTCGATGCCGTCCAGCACCCCGGCCAGAATGACCGCGAGTACCGATTTCTCCCACTGGCCCATGATGGCAAAGCGAATGCCCGTCAGCCCAAAGCACAGCGCGGAAGCCGTAATAGCGTTGGGGATCAACGCCCGCAGGGTGAGTCCGCCGGGCAGCGCGCCGTCCCGGTCATGCTCACCCGTATCGCTCACTGGCTGATACCCTCAATATGCAACTGCTCACCGAGTTCGGCGAGAACGGTTTCCCCGGCGATGATCTTCTGCCCCAGCAGTACGCGCGGTTCGGTTCCGGCGGGCAGGTAAACATCGACGCGGCTGCCAAAGCGGATCAGACCGACGCGCTGTCCAGCCGCCAGAATGTCACCCGGCTTGACGAACGGAATGATCCGGCGTGCCACCAGTCCGGCGATCTGGGTAAAGCCCAAGCGAACGCCGTCTGCCCGCTCGATCAGGAAATGCTGGCGCTCGTTATCATCGCTGGCCTTGTCGAGATCGGCGTTCATGAACTTGCCAGGAATATAGACCACCCGCCGCACTGTGCCGCCGATTGGCGCGCGGTTGATGTGAACGTCGAACACGCTCATGAAAATCGAGATGCGGGTAACCGGTCCGTCGCGCAGACCCGGCGTGCCGCTGCCATCGTCGATCACCAGTTCGCGCGGCGGCGCAACTTGCTGGATCAGCGTGACCAATCCATCAGCCGGAGCGACGATAAAGCGGTCGGCTTGCGGAGTGACCCGGATAGGATCGCGAAAAAACGCCAGGATGCACAGCACCAGCACGCCGAGCGGCCAAGCCAGCGTTTCCCAACTCATCACGGCCATTGCCAGCGATGCGACCGCCGCAATCAGAGCGAACTTGCGCCCTTCGGGATGGACGCTGGGCCAGTGCCAGCCAGTTTCACCGCGACCACGGTTATCGGTTATTTCTCCAGACATGGCGCCCATCTAGGGAACCGGACGCAGGGGGACAAGGAGAATGCGCGTCGGCACTGGCTGTCCGCACGAATACATCGCGGTTGTCCCGGCACGGCCAAGCGGATAGTCAACCGCCCAGCCCTTCACCTCCTGGATCAATGCGCGATGACCAAGGCTACCGTCCCGGACCTTCATTACATCAGCTATGAAGCGTTGCAGGCCGATGTACTGGCGGTGGCACAAACTATCGGTGGCGGCGATTGGCGACCAGATTACATCGTCGGCATCGGCCGTGGCGGGCTGGTCCCGGCAGTCTATCTTTCGCACGCCCTGCAATTACCGATGCTGTCGATCGATCTCTCCGCGAAAGTTCCGGGTTTTGCTGACGAACTGCTGGCCAAAATCGCGACAAAAAGCGCGGCGGGCACACGGCTGCTGTTCGTCGATGACATCAACGACAGCGGCGGAACCATCGCTCACATCCGCACTTTGCTGAAACACGCTGGCGGCAACGGAGATACTCTCCGCTTCGCCGTTCTGATCAACAACACGCGTTCGAGTACGCAAGTTGATTACTGGTCGACAGCAATCGACCGCGAATCGGACAAGCGCTGGTTTGTCTTCCCGTGGGAAGCAGTCGCGCCTGATCACGTGCTGGTTGGCGATGCGCTGGCCGTTCCAGAGCGGCTCGCCTGACCGTCGCCTACTCCGCCAGATAAGCATCCAACAGCACCAGATGTGCTTTGATCGCATCGTCGGGCAGAAACGAGCCCAGAAAACTGTTGCGTGCCAAGGTGCCCAGTTCCGCTCGCCCCAACCCACGCGCCTGCGCCACGGCGCGGTAATTGTCGGCAATATACCCGCCGAAATAAGCCGGATCGTCCGAATTGACCGTCGCACGCAAACCAAGTTCGAGCATCCGGTCCAGCGGGTGGTGCGCCAGATCGTCCACCACGCAGAGCTTCAGGTTCGATAGCGGGCAGACCGTCAAAGCCATGTGCTCCGCCGCCAATCGCTCCACCAGTGCGGCGTCTTCCAAGGCGCGGTTGCCGTGATCGATGCGGTCAACATGCAGCACGTCGAGCGCCTGCCAGACGTATTCCGGCGGCCCCTCCTCGCCGGCATGGGCGACCAGCCGCATTCCTTTGGCGGCTGCGGCGGCGAACACGCGGGCAAACTTTTCGGGCGGATAGCCCTGCTCCGATGAATCGAGGCCCACGGCGGCGACGCGATCAAGCCACGGCTCGGCCGCAGCAAGCGTCGCAAAAGCCTCTTCCTCGCTCAGGTGGCGCAGAAAGCACATGATCAACATGCTCGTCAGCCCATGCTTTGCCTCCGCCTCCGCCATCGCGGAGAGCAGGCCTTCGATCACAACTGCGAACGCAATGCCCCGGTCGGTATGGGTCTGGGGATCGAACATGATCTCGGCATGAAGCACGCCGTCTGCCGCCGCCCGGTCAAAATAGGCCATGGCGAGATCATGGAAATCCTGTCGTGTTTGCAGCACCTCGGCCCCGGAATAATAGATGTCGAGGAAATCCTGCAAGTTGCTGAATGCATAGGCCGCGCGCACTTCCTCAACTGACTGGAACGGGATCGCCACCCCATTTCGCGCCGCAAAGGCAAACATTTGTTCGGGCTCCAGACTGCCCTCGATATGCAGGTGCAGCTCGGCCTTGGGAAGGCCGACAATAAACGTGTCGAGGTCGGTCATGCGTATTGCTCGCTTGCGGTCAGCTTATCGCGCAGCTCCGCTTGTCGCCGGAAACGCCCGGCCAGCGCCGCGCAGAGGAACAGCTGCAACTGGTGAAAGATCATCAGCGGCAGCACGATCAGGCCAAC
>JBDUBN010000264.1:0-4352 GCA_040004085.1 Novosphingobium sp. | reverse complement strand
GTGCCGCCCGAGTGCATTTGACCTGGCCGCGATCCGGACGACGGCGAGGCTGGTGCAACTGCTCGGCAAACCCGCGTGGGTGGTTTTTACCGCCGGTCCGTCGCACGCCGAACGGATCCACGCCGATGCCGCCGAACTGGTCGCCGGGTTCGGCGTGCGTGTCTGTCCACACCGGATCGCTGACCGCGCGGTATTCCGGCACGCCAGCGCGGCGGGCAGGACGGTTTTTGAGCTGGAACCGGATGGGAAAGCCGCTCGCGAGATCGAACATGTTCTCATGTGGGCTTGTGAACATATGAACATGGCTACCCCGACACTTGTGGAAGGAGGACCCCAATGAGCCGATTTGCGAAGCTGGCGGACAAGACGAACGGAACGGTAGAGGCGCGGGCAAAAGGCGGCGAGGGGCTCACCTCCAAGGTCGCCCCGCCTAGCCGCGTTGGGCGTAAGGCAGTTTCCGGCTATTTCTCACGAGAGATGTCGTTGGCCTTGCATACGTGCGCGCGGAGGAATGGGGTCAGCCTACAGGCATTGATGGCCGAAGCGTTTGATGACGTCTTGCGGAAGTATGGAGAAAGTCCAATTGGTCAGTAAGTTGGACGATCCTGGCAGGCAGGTTTTTGAGCGAGAATGAGGAGCAGATGCCGTTCAATTAGTGTCTGATCCACCGCTTGCGTTCAAAACCATCATATCTCTGAATTAGTGGATGCGACTTTAGATTAAAACTCACTTCTATGCGATGGTACACAAAAAATATGTATCGATAGGTTGCTGTTAAAATGACCTGCATTTGGCATATGACTGGTCTCGGTTTTTGACTATGTACCGATATTGATGAATTATATTATTGAATTAAGATAAATTAACCAACACATATGAGATATATATAATATACCTACTATTCAGCTAGCAACGCAACGCCATATTTTCTTTGAAGAATCCCTAAAAATTTCTCGCATACTCGAAAAATACGCGAATTAAATAAGTCTTATCCTGCTGTTCAGGATCGGCGAGATATCGCTGCTGTTCCCCGGGCGACGTGCAGATCGAGAACTGAAGCGATACACTCGATTAGCGCGAGTGGCTCGAATGACTATCGCAGATCAACTTCTACAGGGCCGGCCATAATGGCAGCCTCAACGCGACACCGCGCACTTTGTGGATTGCCTTCGCTAAAAAATCGGAAAATCCCGGTTATCCGGAACACCTGACCTCGTTCCTGTCGACATTGGAGGACAAGCACGGCAACGCTGACGATCACACCGAGGGGTCGCGTGTGCTGGTCAGCGAACTGCGCAAGAAAACTCAGGATTCCTCGACCAGACGCTGAGCGGCGGCGGCTTCTGGCATGACATATTGCTTGATTAGGAGACATGCGTGAACGGTCTTGCCGACAATCCTCGGAATCTCGTCGTATGCTGCGATGGAACATCGAACGAGTTCGTCGCCGATCGCACGAATGTCGCGAAGCTGACCTATGCGTTGGTCAAAGATCCTGCGCGCCAACAGGTGTTTTATCATCCCGGCTTGGGCACGATGGCGGCGCCTGGCTTTCCGCTCCCCATAGGCAATCGAGCCGCGCGCTTGGCAGGGCTCGCGTTTGGTTATGGTATTCGGGACGACATTCGCGATGCCTACGTATGGATCATGGATCATTGGCGTCCCGGCGACCGACTCTACTTGTTCGGCTTCAGCCGAGGATCCTATACGGTCCGGGCGCTCGCGGCACTCATCCGTCTCTACGGCCTCGCCATGCCGGGCAACACGGCGCTCGTTCCTTATGCGATCCGCATGCTGTGGCAAATGGGCAAGGACGACGCTTCGTTTTCCAAGAATTATTCGCTTTCCGAGGAATTCGAGGCGAGCCTCTCAGGCGTCAACTGCCGCCCGCATTTCGTCGGCGTCTGGGATACGGTCAGTTCGGTGGGCTGGGCCGGCAGCCCGGTTTCCCTGCCGCATACTCGGACCAACGATGAAATTGCCGTCTTTCGGCACGCGATCGCCATCGACGAGCGGCGCGCATTCTTTCGCACCAACCTGTTTCAGCCGAAATCGGGCCAGGATTCGGTGGAACTCTGGTTTCCGGGGGACCACTGCGACGTGGGGGGCGGTCACCCCGAAACAGAAAGCGGACTGTCGAAGTATCCGCTTGAATGGATGGTTCGCGAAGCCATAACGGCCGGTCTTTTGATCGACGAGGACCGGCTCGATACTATTTTGGGAAGAGGTGGGGACGGCAGGTTCGCAGCCGCCAGTCCAGCAGCGCCGCTTCATGAATCGCTGACTTGGCCGTGGCGGCCTTGCGAGATTTATCCAAAACCGCACTGGGACAACGAGACTGGTCGGCGCGGGCGCCGCTGTAACTTGGGGAGGCGGCGCAAGATGCTCTCCGCTCCGCTTGTGCACGCAGTAGCCTGGGACATTCCAGGATATGCGGAGCGTCTGCCGAGTGACGCGCGGCGCTATGAGAGATAGCGATGGTCGGCTAATTGGCGCGGTCCAGGCGATGGCGCTGGGCGGCGAGGATCAGGGCTTTTCCACGAGCGGGTACTCGACCGGCTGATGGTCCGCTATAATCCCTCGGCTGGCATCGCCTCGACGAAGGCTGCAATGACCGCCTCAAGGCCCGCGTCTACGATGTTTTTCATAAGGCTGAAGACCGTTGCAATCTCCCGACATAGCTGCGGGTTATGGACGACGATGCGTCGCACGAGCTTACCCTGGAGCAAGTCAGTAGCATCGAGCAGAACATCGAACATGGGCTTGTCGGCGCGCAAGGACCGAACGCGCCATAGGTAGCGCGGCAGCGCCAAAGTGAGGAGCTGCAGCTTGGCTTCTTTGGAGAGGCCGCTTTGCACCAAGTCGTCACGCAGGGCATCGAGACTGATAAGTTGGATGTCCCATTCGAGCTCACCGGCCAGTCTCGGCTCGACCGGCAAGGTCTCAAGCGCTTGGTCGAGTAGGACAGTTAGGTCAAGCACCTGGCGCAGGGGGATGCGGATCTTGTGGTAGAGTGGCACCACCAGATTGATTGGCTCGGCAAACCGGCGAATGACGCCGGGCGTTTGATAATCTTCGGCGACAAGGCGGTTAGGGCAGGAACTTTTCAGGCGTCGCCTCGCGCTGCGCGACCTTGAGCGGCACGGCGCTATTCGAGGCAAGCGACCTAGACATGGCGGCCAAAACCTTTGCGGCGCAAACCCGCCAGCGGCAGCGGTGAGTAGCTGCTTCCGCCCCAGAAGGCCCGGTTGCGGTTGCCGGCTTTGGTCCGGCCCCAGAGGAACAGCAGGCGGAACGCATTGACGTCGTGCCGCACGATCAGCCGCGAGATCGAATAGCCAAAGGCCACGACCAACGCTGCATAGACCGGGCTGTTGCTTTCGATCAGCACCGAGGCGCTGGAAATCAGCAGCAACACCGCCGCCTCGATCGGGATTCCCGCCCACAGGGCCGGGCGTGTCACCGCAAGGAACAGCGTGTTCTTGGTCAGGATTTCTGTGTCGTCGCTCACCTGGCTTAGCCCGCTATGATGCCGACGATGGAATCCGCCGAAAAGACAATGGCGATTCCGATGATGACCGTGACAAGGATTGCCGTTGAGGCCCGGCCCGTGAACCAGAGCAGGCCGGTGACGATGACGGCGATCACCGCGAGCGTCCGCAGTAGCGTCGAAGACAGCAACCCGCGCACCTTGGTCGCAAAGCTCTCCAAATTCTGCGCATAGGCGGGATCAGGATTGAACGCCGACACCACGACCACCAACGCGAGCGCGACGCTCCATATGAGCGCGTTTTGCCGCGACTTCGGCATGGCATCGAACCAGCACGTCAGCCGTGACCGGACACGGACAGTGCCGCGCAGAATTTTTTTTAGTCCCGCCATACGCTTATGCTTTCTCTCGTTTCAGATCGGTTGGCCGTTTGCTGGGCATGGGCAGCGCGCTCGAAAAGGTTCCAGGCAGGCGGGGCGCTGCGGCCGACTGTCGGCAGCTGGGAAGGCGTCATGGTGGAAGCGAGGTTTTCCGAGATAAGCTGCACGCGCGCATCGAGAGGCGGCTGTGGCATCGTCAGCTCTTGCGCCGTTACCGGCTCGGCAAAGCCCGCGTTCCCGACAACCTTCGCGACATAGCCGTTGCGAAATCCGCGCGACGAACTTCCGGTATTATAGAGCGAGAGTGCGACCCGAAGCGCGGATTGCGGATCGCGTCCGGGAATGGCGGCATTGTAATTCTGGGTGATGACGCGCCCCAGCGCGGCGACATTGGTGCAGGGGTCGAACACGGTGTCCCATGTCAGGCCAAGCCAGCGCATATTCCGCGAGTTGATTTGACCAAGACCGAGATCGACCGAATA
>JBDUBN010000024.1:0-14789 GCA_040004085.1 Novosphingobium sp. | reverse complement strand
CGACCAGCCTTGCCGCCACCGTCATCGACCGGCGGGATGGTTCGACTTGCGCACTGGCTCTGCAAGTGCCCGGTCGGCATAACCTTGCCAATGCGCTCGCGGCCATTGCCGGAGCCAATGCGGCGGGCGTGCCGGTGGCAGATGCCGTGCGAGCTCTTGGCTCATTCGCCGGCCTTGCTCGCCGGTTTGATATCGTCGGCACCAGCCCATCCGGCGTTACAGTCATCGACGATTTCGGCCACAACCCGGACAAGGTCGCCGCCACTCTCGCCACTCTGAAAGCGCATCCGGGGAGGGTGATCGCATTCTTCCAGCCGCACGGTTACGGACCGCTGCGGCAGATGGGCGCGGAACTGGCGGAAGTTTTTGCGGCAAAACTAGGGCCGGACGATCTGACCATCCTCTGCGATCCTGTCTACTTCGGTGGCACCGTCGATCGCAGTCAGGGCAGCGAGCGCATTGTCGGGCTGATCAACGAACATACTGGAAACGCTATCTATATTCCAGAGCGGCAGGAATGCGCGGCGTTCATGATTGCTCACGCAAAGCCGGGCGACCGCATCGTCGTCATGGGCGCGCGCGATGACACGTTAACCACTCTGGCCCGCGAAATTCTGGGCGCTTTGCAATAGCCCCTATAATTGCGCTTTACCCTGCCGTTCTCCGTCATGTGGTTAACAACATCGGGGGAAAAGCGATGTTACAGAATGCAATCGAAGCTCATGGCATGGCCGACGAAGTGTACGGCAACATGCTCCGCCGATCAGAGCGCGTCGCCTTTGATCTAATGGTCCGATACCGCTTGTGGGCGTTTCGCGGCACCACGATCCTCAAAGACATGACGCCGTTCGGCGCACGGATCGAGGGTCTGACTGATCTACGTTTCGGTGATGAAATCACCCTGATGCTACCGGGTCTGCAACCGAAAACCGCGACGATCGTCTGGGCGTCCGGGCGGTCAGCGGGCGTCGAATTCGATCACCCGCTCCACAATGAAGTGTTCAGGGCGCTGACCAAGGATTATGCGCGCAGTCGGCCGACGTTCGAGCCGGTCGTCCAGATCAGCGCCGCCGCATAATCCGTTGCAGGTGCTCTGATCAGGCAATCGTATCCTGATACCGCCGGACTGCGATAAACCCCAGCACCAGCAGCATTAGCCCGAGTATTCCAAGCTGCGGCAAAGCGGAGGTAAGGGTCCAGCCTTTCAGCATGATGCCTCGCACCAGCCTGATGTAATGCGTGGTTGGCAGCAGTTCGGCGATCAGTTGCGCCCAGCGCGGCATTCCGCGAAACGGAAAGGCAAAGCCTGACAACAGGATGCTGGGCAGCATATAGAAAAAGCTTAGCTGCATCGCCTGCAACTGGCTGGTCGCCAGCGTGGAAAAGGTAAATCCCAGCGCCAGACTCACCGCGATGAACAGCAATGTCGCCGCCACTTCCAGGATCAACGATCCGGCAAACGGCACATGGAACACCAGCGCCGCGAATGTCAGCACCACCACCATCTGCACCATTCCCATCAGCAGATAGGGCACGATCTTGCCGATCATCACCTCCACCGGGCGCAGCGGCGTGGCGAGGAGGTTTTCCATCGTCCCCTGCTCAACCTCCCGCGTCACCGACATCGCCGTCTGCATCACCATGGTCATCGACAGGATGATCGCCAGCAGGCCGGGGACGGTGTTGTGGCTGGTAATGCCTTCGGGATTGTAGCTCTTGTGCACGATTACCTGAACCGGCGACGCGGCGGGCATGCGGCCTCCCAGTGCGCCGATCAGGTCGTGCGCCAATGCCGTGTTCACCGCCTCGGAAATCGCGTTGAGTGCCGGTCCGGTCGCGGCAGGATCGCTGGCGTCGGCGGTGACCAGCAATTCCGGATGCACGCCGCGCACCAGATCGCGGGTAAAGTCTGGCGGAATGGTGACGACGAACTGAACTTTACCGCTGGCGATCAGGCGCTCGCCCTCACCGTAAGAGGCGATCACGTTGCGCACTTCGAAATAGCCGGTGTTACCGAGAGCGGCGGTAATGCTGCGCGTCACCGCCGAATTATCGTTTGCCTCAATCGCCAATGGCAAGTGGCGGGGATCGTTATTGATGGCAAAGCCAAATATCAGCAGTTGCATAATCGGCATCAGGAACATCATCGCGATAGTGCCGGGATCGCGCGCCGCCTGACGGGCTTCCTTGAACACCATCGCCGAAACGCGGCTCCAGTTCATGCCGCCACCACGCTGTTGTCGGTGCTTGTACGCATCAGGTTGATGAACACGTCTTCCAGCGAGGGCGAGGTTTCGCGCCATGTCACGCGATCATCCCACGGTCGCACCGCTTCTCGCAGGGCCGCCAGATCAGGCCCGCAGACGTGGAGCGAAGTGCCAAACGCCGCCGCCATTGCCACCCCCGGACGTCCTTCAATCTCGGTCGCCAGCCGATCCACCCCCGGTCCCTGACCGAGCAGCGCATGCAGGCCCGACCCGGCGATGACCTCAGCCGTCGTGCCCCGCGCCAGCATCACGCCATAGGCGATATAGGCGATCTCGTGGCAGCGCTCGGCCTCATCCATATAGTGGGTGGAGACCAGCACGGTCATGCCATCATGTGCCAAGCGGTGGATCTGGTCCCAGAAATCGCGCCGTGCCTGCGGATCGACCCCGGCGGTCGGCTCGTCCAGCAGCAGAATGCGCGGTTTGTGCAGCACAGCGGCGGCGAGCGCGAGGCGCTGTTTCCAGCCGCCTGACAGCTTGCCCGCCATCTGGTCGGCGCGGCTTGCCAGTCCCAGTTGCTCGAGCGATTCGTCAACCTTGCGCGCTCGGTCGTCCAGACCATAAACGCGGGCAATGAATTCCAGATTCTCGCGGATGGTCAGATCGCCAAATAGGCCGAACTTCTGCGTCATATAACCGATCTGCGCCTTGATCGCGCCGCGCTGGGTGCGCAAGTCCAAGCCCAGCACCTCTCCCCCGCCCTCGTCGGGGATGATCAGCCCGCAGATCATCCGCAGCGTCGTCGTCTTGCCTGAGCCGTTGGGGCCAAGGAACCCGCATATCCGCCCTTGCTGCACATCGAGATCAAAGTTGTCGACCACGGTGCGCCCGCCAAACCGCTTGGTCAGACCGCGCACGGATATGACCGGAGCCTCGCTCATCGGGCGGGTGCCTCGACCGGCACGACTTCCACCGGCAGCCCCGGTGGCAAGGGCTTGTCCGACACCGGCAGCGCCGCCTCGACCAGAAACACCAGCTTGGCGCGGGCGCGTTCGCTGTAGATCACCGGCGGAGCATATTCGCTGCGGGGCGCGATGAAGCTCACTTTCGCTTGCCGTTCAGCCCCGCAGCCATCGCAGGTAAAGCGCACGGTCATGCCGGGATGCAGCGCTGCGATATGGTCTTGCGGCACGAAAAAGCGCAGCTTGCGTTTGCTATCGGGCAGCACCGCAACCACGGGAGAATTGGCCGGAACCCACTCGCCGGGGTTGTAGTAAACTTGCTCGATCACGCCGTTTGCGGGCGAAACCGGCGCAATTTCCGACCGCAACTTGCGCTGGCCGCGCAGCGCCGCCTGTGCTCCGGCAACCCCGGCCTCGGCCGAGGCGATCTGCCCCTGACGGCCCGCTGAAAGCTCACCAGAACGTATCTGCGCCCGCGCCTGAGCCAAGGAAGCATGCGCGGAATCGCGGGCAGCGCGTGCGGCATCAAGCTGCGCGCGTGAGGAAATGCCCTCACCCGTCAGCGCCGAAATCCGGTCAAGATCGCGCTGGGTTTTGGTCACTTGGGCAGCCGCCACCGCCTCGCCAGCGCGGGCAACGTCGAGGTCAGCCTGCCGCTGACGTGCTTGCCCAAGATCCTCGACCTGGGCCTGATTGGCGCTGACCTGCGCCGCCAGTCGCGCCAGATCGGCGTCGGCTGTCTCGCTATCTAGCGAAAACAACTGCGTCCCCGCCGCCACCCGCGCCCCACGTTCAACCGGGCGTAGCGCCAGCCGTCCCGGCGTTGGCGCGGCAATGTACAGCGTTTCGGCTTCGACATAGCCAAGCCAGCGGTCATCCTTGGCAGCCGGCCAGAATAGCCACGCGGCCAGCGTCAGAAGCGCAAGAATTATCCCGCCGAGCAAAGGTTTAGGCAGACGGTTGATCAACGGACATCCTTTCGCACGAGCAGGCCAATGAACAAAAGCGTGTGCAAGGCCCCATCGCCCGCGCAACATTGCTGATCAGTCGTTCATAAACAAGCGGGGTTGTCCACCTGTCGCCAAACTGACACATCGGCCGCATACCGGGAGGCGCGCTAGGGGGCACGATGACACATATTCTGATACGCAAACTGGCCGCGGAAGCGCTGGGTAGTTTCCTGCTGTTTGCCACCGTCATCGGCTCGGGCGTGATGGCAGACAACCTGTCCGGCGGGAACGTGGCGGTCGCGTTGCTGGGTAATACGCTCGCCACGGGAGCGGTGCTGTTTGTGCTGATCACCATGCTGGGCACAATTTCCGGCGCGCATTTCAACCCGGCAGTGACGCTGATTTTCCGCCTGCGCGGTGAGATGGGCAACCGCGAAGCGCTTACTTATCCGCTGGCGCAACTAGCGGGCGGCATCCTGGGCGTCTGGACCGCGCACCTGATGTTCGGCCTGCCGATCCTGCAATTCTCGGAAAAAGCCCGGACCGGCCTTGGTCAATGGAGCGGCGAGTTTGTCGCCACGTTCGGGCTGATCCTGACGATCCTTGGCACATTGCGCACCAAGCCTGAACATGTGCCAGCCAGTGTCGCGCTTTATATCACCGCGGCCTATTGGTTCACGTCCAGCACCAGCTTTGCCAACCCGGCGATCACGATTGCCCGGTCGCTAAGCAACAGCTTCGCCGGGATCGCCCCGGTCGACGTGCCGGGTTTCATCGCCGCACAGATCGCCGGAGCGCTTGCCGCGCTGGGCATGGCACGCTTACTTTACGGAACCGCGAAACACTAGCTGCCCGGCTGGTTGTGCAGATGCCCGCTTGCCCCGCGCGCGATCCATAGGCATAGGCCCGGCAGAGCAGCCATGTGCCGCCACACAGACACACATAAAGGGCCCCGCGATGAAAGTCCGCGTATCCGTCAGCCTCAAGAACGGCGTGCTCGATCCCCAAGGACGGGCGATCCATCACGCACTGGAAGGTCTGGGCTTTGCCGGGGTCAGCGATGTCCGCGCGGGGCGCATGATTGAACTGGAAGTCGACGACAGCGTTACTGACGCCGCCCTGGACGAGATGTGCAAAAAGCTGCTCGCCAACATGGTGATCGAAAACTACCGGATTGAGAGGGTCGCGGCATGACCGCCTTTCGCTCCGCCGTCATCACCTTTCCCGGATCGAACTGCGATCGGGATATGGCCGATGCGTTGGAGAAGGTTTCCGGCACCGCGCCTTTGCGCGTCTGGCACGGCGACGGCGAACTGCCAGAAGGGCTGGACTTCATCGCCTTGCCCGGCGGGTTTTCCTATGGCGACTACTTACGTTCCGGGGCCATGGCGGCACGCTCGCCGATCATGCAGGCGGTAGTCGCGGCGGCCAATCGCGGTGTGCCGGTGCTGGGCGTATGCAATGGTTTTCAGATCCTGACCGAAGCCGGATTGCTACCGGGCGCGCTGATGCGCAATGCCGAGATTCGTTTCGTCTGCCGCGAGGTATTGCTGACGGTTGAGAACAATCAGTCGCTGTTCACTGCCGGGTATGCGCAAGGGCAGCAGATCACCATTCCCGTCGCGCACCACGACGGCAACTACTTCGCTGACGACGCCACGCTGGACCGGCTGGAAGGCCAAGGCCGCGTCGCGTTCCGCTATGCAACAGCGGTCAACGGTTCGGCCCGCCATATCGCGGGCATCCTGAACGAGGCTGGCAACGTGCTCGGCATGATGCCGCACCCTGAACGGATGATCGAAGCGGCGCATGGTGGCAGCGATGGCCGGGCAATGTTTGAAAGCGCGGTTCGGGGATTGGTTTCAGCCTGAACTATCAGTGCCTGATCTCTCAGGCGGCCCTGCCACCGCGTACGCCTACTGGCTGGTAGAACAGCTTCATCGCTTCGGCAGGGACCATCGGGCGGCCGAAATAGAAGCCTTGAATCTTGTTCGCCCCCAGTTTGCGGACCATCGCCAGTTCGGCTTCCGTCTCGACACCTTCCGCCGTAGTTGACATATCGAGGCTGGAGGCCATGGCCACCACCGCACGGATAATTGCCAGACTTTCCGGGTTGCCGGTGGCCGCGCCTTTGACAAAGCTGCGGTCGACTTTGATCGTCGAAAAACGCAGCTTGCGAATGTAACCCAGCGACGAATAGCCGGTGCCGAAATCGTCGAGTGCCACACCGCAGCCCAGCCCCATGATCCGTTCCAGCGTCGCCCGCGCGGTGTTGGCGTCGCGCACGAAGATGCTCTCCGTGACTTCGACTTCCAGACGACTGGCCGGCAGGCCCGTGACTGCCAGCGCAGCCACCACGGTCGAGGCAAAGTTTGGATCGAGCAGTTGTTCGCCCGAAACGTTGACCGCAACCTTGACGTGGCCGGGCCAGCGCATTGCTTCGCGGCAAGCCTCGCGCAGCACCCATTCGCCGATTGGCACGATCAGGCGGGTATCCTCGGCGAGCGGAATGAATTTGGCGGGGCTGACCACGCCATGTTCTGCACTGTTCCAGCGCAACAATGCCTCAAAGCTGACAACCTGCTCTGATTCAGAATCGACCACCGGTTGATACTGCAGGGACAATTCGTTGCGATCCAGCGCGCGGCGCAGCGAAAATTCGAGCTGGCGGCGCTCTTCGGCGTGGGCGTGCAGCGCGGGTTCGTAATTGAAGTGCTTGCCGCCGCCCGCGTCCTTTGACCGGTAAAGCGCCAGATCGGCATTGCGCATCAGCGTCTCAACTGTCGATCCGTCTCGCGGCCCTATCGCCGAACCGACGCTGGCACCGACGTAAAGTGTATGGTGATCCACCTCGTATGGCTGAGACAGCCGCTCGATCAGCGTATTGGCGACATGCTCCACCCGGCCCAGATCGCTGGCGTCGCGGATAACGATGGCAAATTCATCACCGCCGAGCCTGCCGCAGGTCTCGTTCTCGGTCATCAATTCCTTGAGCCGGTTGGAAACCCGTGCCAACAACTGATCACCGACAACATGGCCCAGCGTATCATTGACCGCCTTGAAGCGATCGAGGTCAATCATGAGGAACGCACACTTGGTCCGCCACTGATCGGCATAGCGCATGGCTTCGGCCATCGCCTCGGTCAGCATCAACCTGTTGGGCAGCTCGGTCAGGGTGTCATAACGCGCCAGACGGGCGATCTTGTCGGAACTTTCGCGCTGCTCGGTCACGTCGGAGCCGACGCCGCGGAAACCATCGAACACGCCGTTGTCATCAAGCCGGATGGTGCCGGAAAGCTCCCACCAGCGCGGCTGGCCCTTGATCGTCACCCGGACCAGCAGGTTGGAGAAATTCTCCCGCCGTTTCAGCCGCTCGGCCAGATCGTGCAGGCTGGACGGGAACTGGCCGGTTTCCCAGGCGTCGCCCGCGATCAGCTGGATGAACGGCTTGCCCTCAATCTCATCCTTGTCCAGCCCAAGCGCATAGGCGAAACGTGGACTGATCGAACGCACCCGGCGAGCGGTATCGACCTGCCACAGCCAATCGGCGTCCCCTTCCTCAAATTCGCGAAGCAGCAAGGACACCACCTCGTCCTTTTCGGTCATAACCGATTCGGCCATGTGCGACGCCAGAAACATCCGCGCGCCTTCAATCGTTCCAACCAGCGTGTAGCCGACAAAAACGAAGGCGATGGCAGCCATTTCGTACAGCCCGCCGGTGAACATCTTGTACGTCGACATACCGCCAACAATCAGGCTGAACAGTATCGATCCCAATGGCACGGCGGGCACCGAAAACGCGGTCACCCCGATCATCATCGCCAAGACCGCCCACAATTCGAGCGATTGGGTGGGCGACCCGAGCGGCACGAACCACATGGCGGGGACGGTCCACACTATCGCCAGAGCGACCGAACTGGCCGCCTGACCGTTGATTTCCGAGCCTGACATGCGGCGATGGTCGGCATCGCCCAGTGAACGATCAAACCGGGCGCAATTATACAAAGCTGCGGTCAACGCCAGCAGCCAGCCGAGCAGGAGCATATGGTTGACCGCATCAAAATAGATACGCGCGGCGGCCAGCGAACCGATGACATGGGCAACGGTACGCCGCCACGTAACTTTGGATAGGCTGGCGTATTGCACACCGCGCAACCGCGACCAGTCACCCTCTGACGGATTTCTCAATCCGAGGATGGCAAGGATCGGCATGTTCCTTGGCAGTAAGGCGGGTGATGGCGTTGACTTCACCCAGTCAAACTACCGCCCCATTCGTTAGCATGGCGTAAAGTCTGCCTCTCGAAATCAACAATTTGGCCGAGAAATGCGCGAATCACAGGCGCTGACTATCCGCGCTGCTATTCCACCGTCACGCTCTTCGCCAGATTGCGTGGCTGATCGACGTCCGTGCCCTTCGCGCAGGCGACGTGATAGGCCAGCAATTGTACCGGAACGGCATAGACCAGCGGCGCGATCAGCGGATGGACGCGCGGCATTTCGATGGTGGCAAGGCAGCCCTCGCCCGCCTCGGCAATGCCCTCACGGTCTGATATCAGCACGATCTTGCCGCCACGCGCGCGGACTTCCTGCATGTTGCTGACGGTCTTTTCAAACAACGGCCCGGACGGCGCGATGACGATTACCGGCACCGCCTCGTCGATCAGCGCGATCGGTCCGTGCTTCATCTCGCCAGCGGCATAGCCCTCGGCATGGATATAGCTGATTTCCTTGAGCTTCAGCGCACCTTCCAACGCCAGCGGATAGTCCAGCCCGCGCCCCAGATAGAGCACATCGCGCGCCGGGGCGATAAGGTGTGCCATCGCCGCGATCTCAGCATCGTGAGCCAAAGCGGCGTTCAGCGCGGCGGGCGCCTCAACCAATTGGTTGACGATGTCGGCCTCCTCGGCGCGGTCCATGCGCCCACGCTTCACCGCCAGATGCGCAGCCAACGCGGCCAGCACGGCCAGCTGGCAAGTGAACGCCTTGGTCGAGGCAACGCCGATTTCCGGCCCGGCATGGGTGGGCAGCAGCAAGTCCGCCTCGCGCGCCATCGAGCTGGTCGGCACGTTGACCACCACGGCAATCGTCTGCCCCGCCGCCTTGCAGTGACGCAGCGCCGCCAGCGTATCCGCCGTCTCCCCGCTTTGCGAGATGAACAGCGCCAGCCCGCCCGCCTCCAGCACCGGATCACGGTAGCGAAACTCGCTCGCTACATCGATGTCCACCGGCAGGCGGGCGTATTGCTCGAACCAGTATTTGGCGACCATGCCGGCGTAAAAGCTGGTCCCGCAGGCGACGATAGTCACGCGGTTGATCTTGCTCAGGTCGAAATCGATCTGCGGCAGGGCCACCGTCTGATCGACCTGCCGGAGATAACTATTCAGCGTTTGCGCCACCACGGTCGGCTGCTCGAAGATCTCCTTTTGCATGAAGTGGCGATACGGCCCCTTCTCGATAGTCGCCGCCGATGCGCCAGACGTGGTCACTTCGCGAGTGACCGGCTGGTTGTCCTTGTCGAAGATCTCTGCACCTTCGCGGGTCACGACCACCCAGTCGCCCTCGTCCAGATAGGCGATCTTCTGCGTCAGTGGAGCAAGCGCCAAGGCGTCCGAACCCAGATATGTCTCGCCGTCGCCAAAGCCCACCACCAGCGGCGAGCCAAGCCGCGCGCCGATCAGCATGTCGGGGTATTCCCGAAACGCGATAGCCAGCGCGAACGCCCCGCGCAGTTGCGGCAGCGCCTGCTTGACAGCGTCCTGCGGTGACAGACCGGATTCGACCAGTTCGGAAACCAGATGCGCGACCACTTCGGTGTCGGTATCGCTTTCAAAGGTACGCCCGCGCGCGGTTAGCGCATCGCGCAAGGGGCGGAAGTTTTCGATGATGCCGTTGTGCACCAGCGCCAGCTTTTCCGTCGCATGCGGGTGAGCATTGGCGGCGGTCGGTGCCCCGTGCGTCGCCCAACGGGTGTGCGCGATGCCAACCTTGCCCGGCGCAGGGTGGAGTTCCAGTTCAGCGACCAGATTAATCAGCTTGCCCGGTGCGCGGCGGCGTATCAATTGGCCGTCATGCAGGATGCATACCCCGGCGCTGTCATAGCCGCGGTATTCCATCCGCCGCAGGCCATCGACCAGACGGTCTGCCACATCTTCCTTGCCGACAATGCCGATAATGCCACACATGAAGCGCCAGTGCCTTTCAGGAATAGGGTACGCGGATGCCGGGGATAGTCGCCGGAAAATCCTTGGTATTTCGAGTCACGAGGATTGCCCCATGATCCTGCACGGTCGCCAGCACAAGGGCCGCCGGCAAGCTGAGCGACGCGCGCTCCGCCCGCAAATTCGCTGCGCGGCGGGAGACCTCGGCAGTAATCTCGCGGACGGCGAAATTGCTGAGGAAAGCTTCGGTTTGCTCGCGCGCCGGAGCGGGCACCTCGGCCATGACTTCAAGCCAGGTAATCCGGCTGAGCCAAGGCCGGGCCACGCGCCGCAGTTCGGCCATGGCGAGGTGATGGCCCGACAGGGTGTCGACCAGAATGGAGGTGTCAAAATAGGTCGGGGTCAAGACGACGAGTCTCCGTCCGTCAGCCAAGCCTGCCGAATTTCGGCCTCAAACTCCGCCCCGTCCGCGCCGTGACCGAACCGGGTCCACAAGCCAAAGCCCGCCTCCAGCCAATCCTTCTCACGCGACCGGAATGCCGTAATCGCCTCCCTCATCACCGCCGCGCGTGATTTGCCTTGTGCCGCTGCCTGAGCATCGAGCCAGCGGATATCGTCGTCAGGAAGGTCGGCAAGGATGCGCATTGGATTAAAGATATCACGTTATGATATCAAGTCAATGCGGGAGATTACTGAAGGTCAGCCCTTCTTCTCAGCCTTTTTCTTTTTCATCGCGTCGTGAAACCGGTCGGCCCAGCCGGGTTTGACCATTTGTTCCGCCCGCACCATGCGCAGTTCGCCGTCGGCGACGTCGCGCGTTACCGCGCTTCCAGCGGCGACAATGGCGTCTGCGCCAATGCGCACCGGGGCCACCAGTGCCGAGTTCGATCCGATGAAGGCGCGCTCGCCGATGACCGTCTTGTGCTTGAAATAGCCGTCGTAATTGCAGGTGATCGTCCCCGCGCCTAGATTGGCCCCTGCCCCGACCTCGGCATCGCCGACGTAGGACAAGTGGTTGACCTTGGCTCCCTTGCCCAGGACGGACTTCTTGATTTCCACGAAGTTGCCGATCTTGACGTTCTCGCCCAATTCCGCGCCGGGACGCAGGCGGGCATAGGGGCCGACTTCAGTGCCGCTGGCCAGACTGGCGCCCTCAAGGTGAGAAAACGCGCGGATTTTTACCTTGTCCGCCACAGTAACGCCGGGACCGAAGAACACGTTGGGTTCTATCACTACATCGCGGCCCAGCACGGTGTCCCACGCAAACCACACAGTATCGGGGGCGATCAGAGAGGCGCCATCGGCCATCGCCGCCAAGCGCCGCCGCGCCTGCCAGTCAGCTTCGGCTCCTGCCAGTTCGCTACGGCTGTTGATCCCGGCGACTTCCTTCTCGTCCGCCGTCACCACCACCGCGCACGGACGGCCATCGGCATTCGCGATGTTGACCACGTCGACGAGGTAATACTCGCCCTGCGAATTATCGTTGTCGACGCGGGCCAGCAGAGCAAACAAGTCGTCCGATCGTGCGGCCATCAGGCCTGAGTTGCACAAGCGGCAAGCGCGCTCGGCATCCGTGGCGTCCTTGTGCTCGACCATTTTGGTAATCAGGCCATCGCGAGCAATGACGCGGCCATATTGCAGCGTGTCCGCCGGTTCGAAGCCCAGAACCACTACCGCCGGATTGTCGCCCGCGCGTAGCCGATCCAGCATAGCGCGCATGGTCTCCGCCTTCACGAACGGCACGTCGCCATAGAGGATCAACACGTCACCGGAGAAGCCCGCCAGCGCCGACTCGGCCTGCTGCACGGCATGGCCGGTGCCCTCTTGCGGCTCCTGCACCGCGATCACCGCGCGACCGCCCAGCGCCGCCTCAAGCTGTTCGCGCCCGCTGCCCACAACCACAACTTGCCGCTGCGGCGCGAGTTCACTGACGGTGGCAAGCAGATGCTCCAGCATCGGCCTGCCCGCAATCGGATGCAGCACCTTGTGCAGATCACTTTTCATGCGGGTGCCCTTGCCAGCGGCAAGCACGATTACAGCGAGCGGAGTGTTTTGGTTGGCGGTCATGTTTCTGCCCTTGCCATTAAACTGTTGCCGATTCCAGAACACCACGCCATCGGAACCCGCAATGAACAACTTTCCTTTCCAGATCGTCGGTTTTGACCTTGATGGCACGCTGCTCGATACCCGGGCTGACCTTGGCGCGGCGCTGAACCATGCGCTGTCACTGGTGGATCGCGCGCCGGTTCCGGTGGAGCAAGTGGCCGACCTGATCGGTGGCGGCGCGCGGCTGATGCTGGACCGGGCGCTGGTGAATTCCGGCGGTGCAGACGGCATCGACGCGCGCGCGCTGCACAAGGAACTACTCGTTTATTACGAGGCTAACATCGCCGTTCACACGCGGCTGTTCCCCGGCGGCATGGACATGCTCGATGCCTTGGAGGCGCGCGGGGTCAAGTTGGCGCTGGTGACCAACAAACTCGAATCGCTTGCCCGGATTCTGCTGGAGGAGTTGGACCTGACCCGCCGCTTCGCCACCATCATCGGCGGCGACACCATGGGGCCGGGCCGCAACAAGCCTGCGCCTGACCAGTTGCATGAAATGGTCGAACGGTTGGGCGGCGTATCGAACAAAGCCGCTTATGTCGGTGACACCACATACGACACCAAGGCCGCGCGCGCCGCCGGAATGCCGTGCGTCGCGTGCAGCTTTGGCTTCAATGATCTGGTGGCGGACCAACTCGGTGCCGATGCAGTGATCGGGCATTTTTCCGAACTGGTGCCGGTTTTGGAAGGGCTTACTTAAGCTCCGCCAGGTCCAGCACCGTAAACCCGCTGGCAATCGCGCTGCTCTTGGCCAAGACATCATCAGGCGCAACGACCATGCCCTGCTTGGCGAGCAATCCGCCCTTGCTCCAGCTTTTCGCCCACTCGGCCACGAATTCCTTCAGGCCGCGAATGGCATCAAGGTGCGCCGCCTTCACATAGATATACAGCGGCCGCGCGCCGGGGTAGCTGAAGTCCGAAATTGAGGCATAAGTCGGCGTCACGCCGCTCATCGTCAGGCCTTTCAGCTTGTCGCCGTTTTCCTCAAGATAGGAAAAGCCGAACACGCCGATGGCGGCCGGATTGGCCTCCAGCTTTTGGACGATCAGATTATCATTCTCACCCGAATCGACATAGGCACCATCAGAGCGGACATCGCCGCAGAACTTGTCGTGGGCAGCCTTGTCGGTGTCTTTCAGCGCCTTCATGGCCGGATCAGATTCGCAACCTTTGGTCAGGATCAGTTCCTTGAGCGCGTCGCGCGTACCGGAAGTCGACGGCGGGCCGTAAACCTGGATTGGTTCAGCCGGGAACGCCGGGTTGACGTCCTTCCAGGTCTTGGTGGTGTTGGGCTTGCCGAACGGATTCGCCGCCAGCGCCTTGTAAACATCGACCGGAGTCAGCGCGATGCCGGGGCCGCCGGTGGCCTCGGCAAAGGCGATGCCATCGAGGCCGACCTGAATTTCGATGATTTTGTCGACGCCGTTCTTGGCGCATTCCTCAAACTCGGACTTCTTGATCCGGCGCGATGCGTTTTCAACATCGGGAAACTGCGTGCCGACCCCTGCGCAGAACAGCTTCATGCCAGCGCCTGTTCCTGTCGATTCGATGATCGGCGACTTGATCGCGGAGTTCGATTTGGCCAGCGAATCGGCAACGGCCTTGGCGAACGGATAAACGGTGGACGAACCGACCGCCCGGATCTGATCGCGCGATCCGCTCTGGCCGCCGCTGCAACCGGAGAGCAATGCCGCGACGGCGGTAAAAGTGGCAAGAACGGCAATGGATTTCTTCATGGCTTTGGCTTCCGTCTCGATAGTGAGTCTCATAACGTGAAGCCGCTTTGGCGTGGTTATATGACAGCGCCATGACAGTGCGTTTACACGCCGGAGCGATCGCAAGGAAAGCGCAGCATTTTTTGGCCTTAGAGCGTCAGTTTTTGGCGGTTTTTGAGCAGTTTGCGCTATTAAATTGCCACGAAATGCCTATCCTGATTGCACATAAGATTTCGTGGAGAGGTTTGGCGATGAAGTGGATTTCGTTGCTCGCACTAGCCCTGATAGCCGCGCCCGCCCATGCGGAAAAACTCACCATGGATCACCGTCTTCATCCCCGACTTCACACCGTTATGGAGGCCAACCGCGAGGGCAGCATCTATTTTGAGGATGCCACTCCAAAATACATTCTCGATCGCATCGTCGTGCAGGGAAACTCGGCGCAGGACTGGCGCGAGGCGCTGGAGATATGGGTCATGCCGCGCGATAAGAAACTGCGCACCGCGACCGACTGGTACGTGCCCTACCGGCAGCAGGAATCGGCAGACTGCCCCGGAAAATGGAGCGATGTGGCGCGCGACGACGTCTCGGTTACGTTCGCCCGCAGCTACAGCAATTGCCCGGCAGGGTCAGGGCAGATGTCCGGAATTTACCGCATCGTTCTGGGCAAAAAGACCGTTTACATGCTCAA
>JBDUBN010000263.1:0-4360 GCA_040004085.1 Novosphingobium sp. | reverse complement strand
AGGCGGATTGCACCAGTGGCTCGGGCAATTCCTGAACGGCAGAGCGCAGCCCCAGCTTGCGATAAGTGGCGAGCGCCTGCCCGACGACCTGGTCCATGTTGTAATAGCGATACGTCGCCAGCCGACCGACGAAGAGTACATCTTCCGCCGCGTCTGCGAGGGCTTCATACCGCTTGTACAGCAACTGGTTAGCCGCGCGCGGGATTGGGTAATAGGGGTCGCCGTGATCGCTGGGAAATTCATAAGTGATGCTGGTGCAATCTGCGGCCTGCCCGGTCAGATGCTTGTATTCCGTCACCCGCGTATAGGGCACGGCGGGGTCCGGATAGTTGACGACCGCCACGGGTTGGAGCTGTTCCATATCCAGCGTCTCGTGCTGGAATCGCAGCGAACGGTAGGGCAAGCGACCGTAGCAATAGTCGAAATATTCGTCGATGGGTCCGGTGAACACCAGCTGGTCGAAGTTCACCCGGTCTTGCACCTCGCGAAAATCGACGCCCAGTTCCAGGTCGATATTGGGGTGTGAGAGCATGTTCTCGAACATGGCGGTATAGCCCTCGCGGGGCATCGCCTGAAACCTGTCGGTAAAATAGCGGTCGTCTGTATTCGACCGGGTAGGCACGCGCGCCGTGACGGACTTGTCCAGATCTGACGGGTCCATGCCCCACTGCTTGCGCGTATAGCCCTGAAAGAACTTTTCGTAGAGGTCGCGCCCGATCTTGGAGATCACGACATCGGCCGATGTCCGCACCACCTCAACCGGCTCTGACCGGCTGGCCAGAAACGCGTCCACTTCGGCTTCGGTGGTGAGATTGAGGGCATAAAGCGCGTTGATCGTTGTGCGATTGATCGGCATCGGCACCAGCATGCCATCGACGCTCGCCAGCACGCGATGCTCATAGGGCCGCCACGATGTGAAGCGGGACAGGTATGAGAAGATTTCCTCTGAATTGGTGTGGAAGATATGCGGGCCATATTGGTGGATCAAAATGCCCGCGTCATTGTGCCGGTCAAAGGCATTCCCCGCGATATGCGGGCGACGATCAATGACCAGCACCCGCTTGCCCGCGTCGGCGGCAAGGCGTTCGGCCATTACCGATCCGGCAAAGCCAGCGCCGACCACCAGATAATCATAATGCGGGCTGTGGCCTGCATTCGCCGAGTGCTTCCGCGTTTGCGGCCGCTTGGCGTGCGAGGCGACGAGTTCCGCCATCTGGGCAAAAGTCTTGTCCCATGACATGTCGGCCAGAATCGCATCGGCGTCAGTCCGCCACGCGTCGCCCTGTCCACGCAAGGCCAGCAAGGCGTCACACGCCTCGACAAAGGCATCCGGGGTATCCGCGATGCGGACGGCGGTCGAGGTGCCATAATGGCGGACCACATCGGTGATCGGCGTGCTCACAACGGGACAACCGCCAGCGAGATATTCAGGCGTTTTGGTCGGACTGATGAAACGCGTCGCCTGATTGATTGCAAAGGGCATTAGCGCGATATCCCAGCCGCCCAGATAGGCGGGCAGGTCGCTGTAATCCTTGCTTCCCAGCCAGTGGATGTTGGGCTGTCTCGGCAGCGTTGCGGGATCGATCTTGACCACCGGGCCGATCATCACAATCGACCAATCAGGCCGCGCCTGCGCCACGTGGCTGAGCAGATCAAGGTCCATGCGTTCATCGATCACGCCATAAAAACCCAGGCGCGGACGCGGCATGCCCGCCTGATCGGCGGGCTCCTGCGTCTGCGTCCGCGCGGTGTTGAAATGGCCGACATCGACGCTGGACGGGAAGGGGTGAATATCCGCATGGCGGCTCTGCATGGCTTCGTACAGGCTGTGCCCGCCGGTAAACACCAGATCGGCGGCGGCGAGCAGATCTGCTTCGCGGCTGAGCAGCTCGGGCGGGGCGTTTTTGAAATTGGCCAGCGCGTCCATGCAATCATAAACTGTGCATTGCGCACCGATGTGCCGCGAAAACGGGAACATCATCGGCGTGTAATACCAGCGCACCATCAGCCCGGTTTCGGTCGCCAACAGGGTATCGAGCAAATTGCGCAAGGTGCGCTCCTGTTCGTCGGCGCTGAGGCCGTCAGGGAGCTCCGGGCGAACGACGATTACACCCGTCTTCGCGCACGTCGTGACGTCGAGGCGGGGGGCGATATCGGTCTCGCTGAAATATTCCGGCTCCTCCCAGAAGATGACGCGGTTATCCCTGGCAAACCGCGCCATCAGGTGCTGCGGGCGTTGAAAGACGAAGTTCCACCGCAGGTGGCTGAAGCAGATGATGCTGGAATTCGGATGCGTTTCGAAATTCATCAGGCGCAAAGTGGCTGCCTCAGCCGGAAGCTGTTTCATGTGAATACTCGCGGAGAAGAAAAGGACACCCTCTCTAACGAAGTTCGCGGCAAGGGGTTCCGAAGGCGGCGCAATTCGGGGCGAATTTGCGCTGAGGCGATTGAACGGAGCGCCCGCCGCCTTGGGTCCCGCGCAAGGATGGAATCACGCTCAACGACGATGGACAGGAAAGGTTCCATTCAGCTCGTCGCATTTATAAGGATTTTTGCACAACTTGCCGCAAATCGCACATATTATGGAAACGGAGTGCGGGTTATGAAAACGGTGTGAGGCGAGATTCGGCGTCACATCGGGTGGGAAACGACTTATGACGATAACGACAACGATTAGAGATTTTGCCCAGGTTCGTGAGCCAGAGGGGCTCAACGAACTGATCGAAGCCCTGATGCAGCTGCGCGATTCACTGCCAGACGCAGCCGCTGCGGATGTCCGGTTCAAGGGCGACGATTTGTTCGGCCGCCGGATTTGCGTCTCATGGCTGCGCGAAAAAACAGCGGATGAGATTGCACTCGATGCGCGTTATGCCAGCGCCCATGTCGAGCCGCTGTCTAGAGCCGCCTGACCTCACCATTCTGCAAAAACTGCCAAGTTTCGATGCGGCCGATCATCAAATGCCCGGTTCCACGGTGGGAATCGATGGTTCAACCCTGAGCCGGGCGGCGGCTTCCGCCTGCTGCTCGCGCGCATCCTGCCGGTTCCAGTGCGACGGCGGCACAATCGGCACGGCAAGGCAGACGCTTTGCGCGGGCAGCACCTCCTTCCACGCTGATATCAGCTGTTTGTAGGCCTTGCCGACCGCGCGGATGTTGCGATCCAGGTCATAGAGGCCGAGTGCGTTGACGTTACCATTCTGCTCACGCAGGGCGGTGTCCCAGTCGATCTGATCGGTCAGCGAATACCAGGTAAAGCCGACCGTGGGGATGCCGACGTTGCGCAGCCGCAGCACATTCGCCCATTCCTTCCACAACCAGTTGACCGCCTCGTCGCCGTTTGGTCCCTCGCGGAAGTTGGTTTCGGTGTGCATCACTGGCAGCCCATAGCGACCGTAATATTGGCGGGTGATCTCGCTATAGCCGAACACCTCGCCACTGGCCCATGTGCGCCCGTCGGCATGGACGCGATGTTCGTTGGTACAGTAATAGTCGTTGCCCAGAATACAGTGCTGTTTCAGCCGATTGCCGAGGAAGAAATGATATTCCTCCTTGCTCATGCCGTTATCGAGCAGATATTCATACATCTCGCTATCGACCCGTCGGCCATAATTGAGGTCGAGTGACAGGAACCGCATCGAATTCAGCGTTTCCGCCGGATGGATCGCTTCCGGGCTGTCAGCGTGAAAATATTCCGACGATTCACTTTGAATGAAGATCGCATCGGCGCGGCGCTTCAGGATCTCGATCATAGCCAGCACGTTCGCGCGGACGAGATGCTTCAGCGCGGTGACGAAAGTGAGGTCCGTTGTGCCCTGCTCGTTCCACCAGCCATATTTGCCAGAGAACATCGCACAGATGAACATCTCGTTGACCGGTGTATAGAGCTGCACCCAAGGATAGCGCTCCGCGAAATCGGCGGCATAACGGGCAAAGAGCGGCGGGAAATCGGGATTCTGAAAATTGCCTATCCAGTCGGGCACGCCAAAGTGGCACAAGTCGACGATCGGATTGACATCGCGGCGGCGCAGTTCGGCGAAAGTCATGTCAGCGAATTCCCAGTCATAGCGACCGGGACCAAGGTAGGTTTTGTGGATCGGCGGGCCATACCGCAGGAAGTCGATGCCCAGCTCCCGTAACAGGTCAAAATCCTGTTTCCAGTGCCGGTAGTGGCCGCACAGATCCATCTGATCGATGCGGGTGCGGCCATTGTTGATTGTCGGAATGCTGTTCTCGATCCCGGTGCAGAACATGAAGTGGGTGATGTTTCATCCTCCTGCAGGGACCGCCGGTCGATGGTATAAGGATCCAGCGGGCAAAAGGTTGCCTCGCACCGCTATTTTTCGGGGTGAGGAGTTCCCGG
>JBDUBN010000262.1:0-4361 GCA_040004085.1 Novosphingobium sp. | reverse complement strand
CCTTGGCGAACGGGTTCTTCGCGCTGCGCAGGTTCAGCCGGATCGGCACCGCGTCAAAACCCAGCTCCTTGCGGATGCCGTTGATCAGATAGCGGCGATAGCTTTCCGGGATCAGGTCCAGCCGGGTGCCGAACACGACAAACCCCGGCGGACGGATCTTGGCCTGCGTGATATAGCGCAGCTTGATGCGCTTGCCGCCGGGTGCGGGCGGCGGATTGGCGCTGAGCGCGGCCTCGAACCAGCGGTTAAGCGCGCCGGTTGGCACCCGCTTGGTCCACGAAGCGCGAATTTCGAACGCGGCTTCCAGCAACTGGTCCAGCCCCTTGCCGGTACGCGCTGAAACCGTGATCAGCGGCACGCCGCGCACTTGTGCCAGCCCGTCTTCCAGCGCGGCACGGATGCCGTTGAACAGGCTGGACGGCCCTTCGGCCACATCCCACTTGTTCACCGCAATGATCAGCGCCCGGCCCTCTTCCAGCGCCATTGAGGCGATCTTGAGGTCCTGATGCTCCAGACCCTTGGTGGCATCGAGCAGCAGCACCACGACCTCGGCAAAATCGACCGCATGGCGCGCATCGGCCACCGCCAGCAGTTCCAGCTTCTCGGTAATCCGCGCCTTTTTGCGCATACCCGCAGTATCGATCAGGCGCACCGGGCGCACTTCGCCGGTCTTGGGATCGGTCCACTGCCAATCGACGGCAATCGAATCGCGCGTTATCCCGGCTTCCGGCCCGGTCAGCAGGCGGTCTTCGCCCAAAAACCGGTTGATCAGCGTTGATTTGCCCGCATTTGGCCGCCCGACGATGGCGAGTTTCAGCGGTGCCTTCAGTAGCGCCTCCTCGTCCTCCTCATCAATGCCATATTCGGCTTCGGCGTCGGCGTGCGCGTCGGCCTTTATCTGCTCGGCGCTCAGATGCGGCAGCAGGGCTTCGAACAGATCACCGAGGCCTTGGCCGTGCTCTGCCGACAGCGCCACCGGGTCGCCAAAGCCCAGACTGAACGCCTCATACAGTCCGTGATCGCCCGCCTTGCCCTCAGCCTTGTTGGCGACCAGCACCACGGGAATCTTCGATTGGCGCAGCCAGCGGCCGATTTCCTCGTCCAGCGGCGTCAGCCCGGCGCGGGCATCAATCACGAACAGCGCCAGATCGGCTCCGACCAGCGAAGCCTCAGTCTGCTTGCGCATCCGGCCCGGCAGGCTGGTGGGATCAAGATCCTCCCACCCGGCGGTGTCGACGATAGTGAAATCAAGGCCCAGCAAGTGCGCCTCGCCAAAACGGCGGTCGCGCGTGACCCCCGGCTGATCATCGACCAGCGCGAGTTTCTTGCCGACCAGCCGATTGAACAGCGTCGACTTGCCGACGTTGGGTCGGCCAATGATGATGATTTGTGGCAACATGGCTAGCTGGTGCCAGTGGCCGTTCCCGCGCCATTGCGCAAGCGCAGTCGCGAAATTGCCGCGATTTACCCCGCGCAGCAACACTTAATTAACCATTTCCCCATTAAAATCTGGCTATGACGGGGCGCATCATCCTGACCATCGCGGCAACACTGGCGGCTTTCGTCGCGCCACTTGGTTCTGCGGCCAATGCCAACATGCCGCTGGAAATGCAGCTGGTAGCAGGCGGGGGCGGGATAATTCTGCCGATCAGCCTGCAATGCGTGCCCTATGCCCGCGCGGTCTCCGGCATCCAGATTTTCGGCGACGCGCACACATGGTGGGATCAGGCTGAGGGCCGTTACGCGCGTGGCTATCGCCCGAAAGTGGGCGCGGTGATGGCGTTCAAACCTTACGGCAAAATGGAACTCGGCCACGTCGCCGAAGTCAGCCGCATCGTCGATTCGCGCACCGTTTTGCTGCGCCACGCCAACTGGTCACTTATCAATGGCAGCCGTGGCCAGATCGAAAACGACGTCGCGGCGGTCGACGTTTCGCCCGCGAACGACTGGAGCGAAGTCCGCGTCTGGTTCGATCCAATCCAGAACCTTGGTACCACGCACTGGCCGGTGCAGGGTTTCATCTATCCCGACAAGCCCGGCAAGCGCGCCCAAATGTCAGCCCAATTGGCAAACAGCGACCCAATCGGCGCGATTATCGCCGGAACCTATCAATAACGATCAGGCTTTCGCAACCGGCGCATCATCGCCAAGGTCTTCAAACCATGCTTCGACCCGGCCATTCAGCTTGAGCGTCAGCGGCTGCCCCTTGCGGTCCATCGCCTTGCCCGCCTGAACACGCACCCAGCCTTCGGAAATGCAATATTCCTCAACATTGGTGCGCACCACATCCTTGAACCGGATGCCGATGCCGCGTTGTAGCTTATCAGCATCAAAATGCGGGCTTTTCGGGTTGATCGCCAAGCGATCAGGGGGAACATCGGGGCCAGCGGAGGCGGGCGTGGGGGTTTCTTCGCTCATGCGCCTGCGTCTACCCTGCGCAGAGCGCTTGTCAATTCGTCCGCGCTTAAGTAATGGCCGCCAACCGCAGCGGCACACGCCAGCGCGCGGGCGCGTAGCTCAGTGGTAGAGCACACCCTTCACACGGGTGGGGTCGCAGGTTCAATCCCTGCCGCGCCCACCACTTTTCTAGCCTGATTTCAATCAGTTATGACAGTGGTGACACCATTTTCCCGAAAAGGCCGGTTCCAAAGTAAGGACCGGCAAAGGACGCGGCGAACAAGGCCGATGCCCACATTTCCGGGATGCGCTACCAATCGTCGCGACGTGTTTCGGTTCGAACGCATTGTGCGACGGTCGCTGCCGACGCGACGAACGCCGTTTCAGCACCGTGCCATTGCGAGCCTGCCCATTTGCCTATCGCATTCCAACCGACGTTGAATTGGTCGTTGAACCGTTCAAGGTTGGTTTGCTGAATGCGAAAGCGCCCGTCGCGCGCTTCAAGCGTGAAGCGGCTTCGTATCTTCCATCGCGGCAAGCTGCCATATTCAATTGCGCTGTTGGCGACGATAATCCCGGCGTCCAAGTCGGCGCTGATAATTAGTTCGCCACCTGTGACGCCCGACGCCAAGTGTTGCGATATGCACGTTCTGGCGCGGGCGGCGATTTCGCTTGTCGTGCCTTGGGTTTGATACACTTCGCTTGTCACTTCGGTGAGATATTCGGCAGCTTGGGCAGGCGAACTTGCCATAACCGCAACCAACGTCGAAATTGAACACAGCTTCGCGCTCATGCCGTCACCCATTCTAAAGACTACGCCGTATAAGGCAGTGGAAATACGAATCGCGGTTGATGGTGGCCGCTTCCTGAAACGGAAAACATAAGAGATAGAAATGTATAATCTGTTCGTATCGGCTAACGACGAAGCTTGGCAAGGCAACCATTGGCAGATTGAGGCATTCCGTTGCGTCAACGAATACACCGATGAAGGCATCATCACACGGTTCGGCGCTTTAGACGAAGCGGCGATTGAGGAACTCAAAAAGCTTCCCTGCATATTCGCCTACGAATCATTCAACAAGCTAGACCCGAAGTTCGGCTTGATCACTGACGTGACCAAGCGCCAAGGCGAAGTCAGGGTCGAATACGAACTTATACCCGTTGAACCATTTTTGACCGCCGAAGCACTCGCCAACCTCATGTTCGAACTGGACATTGGAAAGTGGGAACTGAACCGCACTCATTGGGCAGTCAAAGACGTGGACCTGCCGAAGGAACTTAATCGGCAAGGCATCGTATTGCCATCATGGACCCGAAGCGTCTCGAAGGGGGTCGATCTTGCGACGCACAGCTTCGACGTGGGCCTTTCGTTCCCCGGCGAAGTGCGCGGCATTGTCGAAGAGGTCGCACGTAACCTTGAACACTTGATAGGACCGAACGCATACTTTTATGACGCGAACTATGTCGCGCAACTGGCACGACCATCGCTCGATACCTTCCTACAGGACATATATCGTAATCGGGCGAAGCTGATCGTCGTTTTCATAAGCGCAGATTATCAGAACAAAAATTGGTGCGGCGTTGAATTCCGCGCCATTCGCGACATTATCGCTGAACGTAAACATCAACGCATCATGTTCATTCGAACAGACGACGGAGCGGTTGAAGGGGTGTTCGATACCGACGGTTATGTTGACGCACGAAATTTCACCCCGGAGCAGATCGCTGGCTTCATCAAAGAACGGGCCGAATTGCTTTGAAATGGCAACCCGTCCTTTGCCGGTCCTTTGTCATATCAAGCATTGAACTGCACAACGAATTTTATGATTGAAAAAGCACCATAAAATTGAGCGAAACGCCATCTTTCCTTCACCTATGCGAGGGTGTGGCATATAGTTCGGGGGAAAGTTCAATGAAAGTCGCGGCGATAGTGTTGGCGGTATTGGCGTTCGCTACGGGCTTGC
>JBDUBN010000261.1:0-4371 GCA_040004085.1 Novosphingobium sp. | reverse complement strand
TTCGCGGCCTGGTATTCAGAACGGCTGGGTCCCGGCCTCCGCCGGGATGACGGGTACGCACGCGGATCTAGCGGTGCCGTTACCCCCTCGCCAACCTGACCAGTGCTTCATCCAGCGCCGAAAGAAACCGCGAACGGTCGGTCTTGCTGAACGGGGCGGGGCCGCCGATGGCTTCACCGACCCCTCCGGCGCGCAAATCGGCCATGATCGCGCGGGTGGCGATCTGGTTGCCGATTGAGCTGGTGGTGAACGGCTTGCCATTATGCCCCAGCACGGTCGCCCCGGCTTTCAGGCAGCGTTCGGCCAGCAGGATGTCGGCGGTGATGACGACAGTGCGGGCGCTGGCCCGCTCGGCAATCCAGTCGTCTGCCGCGTCGAAGCCATCCGACACCACCTCGCGGCTGATCAGTGGATGCTGCGGCACCCGGATCGGCGAATTGCTGACGATCGTGGCAGCCACTTCGCGGCGGAAGGCGACCGTGTAGATCTCTTCCTTGACCGGGCAGGCGTCAGCATCGACCAGGATGCTTGGAGGCTCGGGATTGGTCACCGCTTTTTGACGAATTCCGCGCGCAAAACGAGTCCCTTTATGCCATCAAAGCGGCAGTCGATTTCCTGAGGATCACCGGTCAGGCGGATCGATTTGATCAGTGTGCCTTGCTTCAACGTCTGGCCTGCACCCTTAACTGTCAGATCCTTGATCAGCGTCACCTGATCACCATCTGCCAAGAGGTTGCCATTGGCATCACGCACTTCGACGACGTTTGCGGCGGCTTTTTTGGCCGCAAGATCGCTCGCCGCCATCCATTCGCCGCTTTCGTCGTCATAGACGTAGTCATCATCAGTGCCGGACATGCTTCGTTCCTTTGTTTCGGCCCCGCCATGGCAGGATGCGGGCGAAATGGCCAGTGGGCAGCCGTGCCCCCACCGTCAGCCCTGCGGGCCGCCACCTCCCCCAGACGAGGAGAATTTAGGCAGCAAAAGCCGCTCCGCTTCAGCTAGGTCCGCCGCGCTGTCGACATCGAGCAGTTCGTCAGGCCCGCACTCCAGCACGTGCAACCCGTTCAGGCTGCGCAAAATCCGGCCAGCTCCCTGATCGCCGGTCAGCCCATGAAGCGCCGGGAAGGCACTCGCGGGCAGCAGCGCCGGTACGCCGGGATGCCCATCCGGGTGCCGACACGCAGCAGGTGCGCCGGTTGCGGTCAGCCGCTCCAGCAGCGCGGTGTTGACCAGCGGCATGTCGGCCAGCACGATCAGCACCGCCGCCGCTCCGCGCTCTGCCGCCAGGCCTGCCGTCATGGCGACCGAAGTGCCGATCCCTTCGGCTGCATGCAAGTTGTGCCGCACTTCGCAGCGGCCCTCGACAAAGGCTGGCGCGGTATCGCCCGCCAGCCACACCACGGGCAGCCCTGTCCCCAGCGCCGCCTCAAGCGTCCACTGGCCAAGCGGTAATCCGGCACAAGTCGCAGCGATCTTGTCGCCGCCAAAGCGCGAGGACCGGCCCGCACCCAGCACCACGATCAACGGCGGTGAATCCATGTGGTCAGTCTCCCAATTTCCATGCCGGAGAATTTGTAAGCCGAGGCGCTGGCATGTCGGGTTGGCGAAATACCGCTTCCAACCAAACCAACAGTGTTGTCATTGCGAGAGAAGCGCGGCAATCCAGAGCGTCAGTGCATTGCGCTCTGGATTGCTTCGGCCTGTGGCCTCGCAACGACAAAGTGTATTGAAAACCTTGCTGTTCGCGCAGAACTCAAGCCGCCAATTTGAACGGCTCAATCTCGCCCGACAGGTACAGCTTCTTGGCCTTGGCCCGGCTCAATTTGCCCGAGCTGGTGCGCGGCAGAGTGCGTGGGGGGACCAGTTCGACGAGGCAGTTCATGCCGGTGATCGAGCGGACCTTGTCGCGGATCTGGTCGTGCAGTTTGCGCCGCTCGATAGGGTCGGAAACGCGGCAATGGACCAGCACGGCGGGGACTTCCTCGCCATTTTCGGATTCGACCGCAAAGGCGGCGATGTCGCCCTGATGGAAACCGGGCAGTTGCTCGACCGCCCATTCGATATCTTGCGGCCAGTGGTTCTTGCCGTTGATGATGATCATGTCCTTCGCCCGCCCGACGATGAACAGGTAGCCGTCGACAAGATAACCCATGTCGCCGGTGTCCAGCCAGCCATCGACCAGACATTCAGCGGTCGATTCCGGATCGCGGAAGTATGAATGCATGACGCTGGGGCCTTTGCACCAGACTTTGCCGATGTGGTGATCGGGCAGGGCGTGGCCATGTTCGCCGCGTACTTCCAGCGCCATGTCACGCACGGGTTTGCCGCAATTGACAATGGCGCGGTAGCGGGCGGGGCGCGAAAGGTCGCGCGGACTGCCGGACAGACGCTCTTCCTCGACCAGTTCGACCCGGATGCCTTCGCCCGGCGGCATGACGGTAACCGCCAGCGTCGCTTCGGCAAGGCCGTAGCTCGGCAGAAAGGCGCTGGCCTTGAACCCGGCTTCGGCAAAGGCGTTGACGAAGCCTTGCATCACATCGGGGCGGATCATGTCGGCCCCGTTGCCCGCGATCCGCCAGCGCGACAGGTCGAACCGTTCGGCGACCTGGCTCTGGCTGGAGATGCGGCGGGCGCAGATATCATAGCCAAACGTGGGCGAATAGCTGCAAGACGTGCCGGGATTGCGGCTGATCATGTCGAGCCAAGCCAGCGGTCGGCGCGCGAAATCCTCGGTCTTGAGGTAATCGGAGGATACCTGATTGGCGATCATCGACAGGAAACAGCCGACCAGCCCCATGTCGTGATACCATGGCAGCCAACTGATGCAGCGGTCCGATTCCTGGAATTCCATGCCGTGGCTGTGTCCGGCGAGATTGTTGAGCAGCGCCTCGTGCGTCACCGCGACGCCGTGCGGGAAGCGGGTCGATCCACTGGAGTATTGCAGATAGCAGATATCGTCGGATTTAACCGTTGGCAGCGCGCAGTCGGGCACCGGCTGGGCGGTAAAATCTTCCCACGCCACGCCCTTGCAGCCTTGGCGCTGCGCTGCGGCACCGGCCATTTCGGCCAGTTCGGCGGGGTAGAACAGCACGGCGGGATCGGAACTGGCCAGCTGGACGGACAGTTGCTCGATATAATTTTCCTTGCCGCCAAAGCTGGTCGGCAGCGGCAGTGGCACGGGCCAAGCCCCGGCATAGACCGCACCGCAGAACAGCGCGGCGAAATCGGTGCCGGTTTCGGCGATGAGCGCCACGCGGTCGCTAGGCTTGATGCCGCTGGCGATCAACCGCCGTGCCATGGCCAGCGCATCCTGCCGCAGTTCGGAATAGGGATAAACGCGGATCAGATTGCCGCGCGCGTCATGGAAATTCAGGCCGCGTTTGCCGCTGGCAGCATAGTCCAGCGCCTCACCAAAAGTGGCGAAGTCGGCAAAACGGCGTGGCAGTTCATCCTCGTTGGGAGTCGGCACCAGCATTGTGGCGGTGTCGGTCATTCGCGAAAACCCGTTCGTTGTTGTTGCTCTGGTCCGGTTGCCCGGTGCCCTGTGGTAACGCCTATAACAAGTTCTGAGGGTTTAGCCAGATTCCGGATTTTAACCAGTTATTGGCCATATAACCCCCTGCCAACACTTTGCTTCGCATAAAGTCGCTCCCCATTCGGTAACGACTGTGGCACGAATAAGGCGGAATGCGACAACGGACTGACACCAAGCGGGCTCAGCGCCCCTCTCAACGCCCAGCTCCGCGCCCGATCGACGCCCAGCGATTGGGCGAACTGGCGCTGTCATATGTCGCCCGTTTTGCCACCAGCGCGGCCAAGCTCGACACGTATTTGCGGCGCAAACTGCGTGAGCGTGGCTGGGAAGGGGAGGGCGACCCGCCGATCAGAGCTGTGGTCGAACGCATGGTCGAGCTAGGCTACCTCGATGATGCGGTCTACGCCCGTTCAAAGACCGGTAGCCTGCTGCGGCGCGGTTTTGGCGCCAGGCGGATCTCGCAAGAGCTGGGCGCGGCGGGGATTGCCGAGGACGTGCGCGAGTCTGTCCGGGCTGAACCGAGCGAGCAGCGCCGAGCCGCACTGGCATTTGCGACCAAGCGCCGCATCGGCCCGTTCGGCCCGCCACCTGCCGACCGGGCGGCGCGCGAAAAGCAGATGGGGGCGATGCTGCGCGCCGGCCACCCGCTGGACAGCGCCCGCGAATTGGTCAATGCCGCCAGCGTGGAAGCCGCCGAGCAATGGGCGGCGGAAGGAGATTTCTGATTATCATGTCGCGCAAAGCCAGCCTCCTCGCCGCGCTGACGCTGCTGGCGGCCTGCTCCCCGGCCAAGTCCGAATCTGCCAACATTGCGCCTGTAGCATTGGCCAAGGCAC
>JBDUBN010000260.1:0-4398 GCA_040004085.1 Novosphingobium sp. | reverse complement strand
CCAGCCCCTCACGCTCGGCATCTTCGCTGACGCGCATCGGGAATATGAGGCCGACGGCGAGCGCCAGCACACCGCTGGCGACCGCAGACCATAGCGCGACCACGCCCACTGCCACTGCCTGAGCCGCCAACTGGCTGCCCATGCCCAAGCCCTCGGCATAGCCCGTACCACCCAGCAGGGGCGACATGAACACGGCGGCGAGCAGCGACCCGGTGATGCCGCCCATGCCGTGCACCGCGAAGACGTCCAGCGAATCGTCGATGTGCAGCTTGTTCTTCACAAAGCCGATCATCGGAAAGCAGACCACTGCGGCAGCGACGCCGAACACCATCGCCGCGCCGGGTGAGATGAAACCCGCCGCCGGGGTTACAGTCGCCAGACCGGCCACCGCGCCGGTCGCAAAGCCGACGCTGGTCGCCTTGCCGACGACGAATTTCTCGATCAGCAGCCAGACCAGCGCGGCCGTTGCGGCGGCGACGTGGGTGTTGATGATGGCAGAGGCGGCGTCGTCATTGGCGGCAAGTGCGGAGCCGCCGTTGAAGCCGAACCAGCCGACCCACAACAGCGCCGCCCCGGCCATCGTCAGCGCCGGACTGTGCGGCAGCATCAGCGTTTTGGGCCAGCCCATGCGCCGCCCCAGCAGCGCGGCGGTGATCAGCGCCGAAACACCAGCCGTGGTGTGGACGACGATGCCGCCTGCATAATCGACCGCGCCCAGCTTGGTCGCCATCCAGCCGCCGCCCCAGATCCAGTGGGCGACAGGCGCATAGACGATCAGACCCCACAGCGCGCAGAACATGACAACCCAGCCGAACCGCGCGCGGTCTACCCAGGCGCCGACCATCAGCGCAGGGGTGATCGCCGCAAAGGTCAGTTGGAACAGGGCATAGGCGCTTTCGGGAACAGCAGTGCCTTCGCGCACATTGCCCAGCGCACCGAACATGAAGTTGCTGCCCGCGCCGATCCAGCCGTTGGTGACCGGGCCAAACGCGAGCGTGTAGCCGATCATGATCCACAGTAGTGAGGCGGCGGCGGCAATCGCGCCGACCTGAATCAACACCGAAAGGAAGTTGCGCGCCCGCACCAGTCCGCCGTAGAACAGCGTCAGCCCCGGCATGGTCATCATCAGTACCAGTGCGGCGGAGACCAGCACCCAGGCGGTATCGCCACTGTCAGCCACGTCGGTCAGCGCATTCTGCGCGTCAATTGCGCTATCCTGAGCAAAGGCGGCCACCGGCGCGAACAGTGCCGTACCGGCCGCGAAACGCGCGGTCCATCTGAGCATTGAAAACCCCTCCTCTGTGCCGCCCTCCAGCAGCGCATATTCCTCGGCGCCGGGTCTAGGGCAATCGCGGGGCAGGGGGCAAGGGCGGCGGCACGATTGTTTCGGAAACCGGTGATGCGGCCTTGAAGCGCGGCGGGCGCACAGGCTATGGTGAGGCGATGTTTCACCGTACAAAACTTTCGGCCTGCCTTGCTTTTGGGCTGGCCATGTCTGGTCTGGCGATTTCCGCTCCCGCACATGCCGAACGAAAGGTGCCGTACTGGGCGGCAATCCGCCTGCCGCACAAGGCACACCGGGTCGAGGCCAATATGCGCGTGGGGCCGGGGGAAGATTACCGGATAAGCTGGGTCTATCACCGCGCGCTATTGCCGGTAAAAGTCGTCCGTATCATGGAGGGCTGGCGTCTGATCGAAGACCCAGACGGCGCGCGCGGCTGGATGTTGGCGCTGGCGCTGCAACCCGCGCGCGGGGCGATTGTGCAAGGTAAAGGGTTGGCCGAAATGCACGAGAAGGCCGACCCAACCTCGCGCCTGTTGTGGCGGCTGGAGCCGGGCGTTACCGGGAAATTGGGCGATTGCAGTAACGGCTGGTGCCATTTTCAGATCGACCAGCGCAGCGGTTATGTGCCGCAAGAAGCGCTGTGGGGGGCGGGGGAGCCTTAGTCGGTTTGTCCGACTGAACTCAATTGCATATCATCCCAAACCCGTCTGTCCTGGTAAATGTTGACTAACCCCCTCCCCATCAGAGGAGGGGGAAAAGCTATTCTATCAAATCAGTTCGATTGCCACGGCTGTCGCTTCGCCGCCGCCGATGCACAAGCTGGCGACGCCCTTTTTCAGGCCCTTCAGCTTGAGCGCGCCGATCAGCGTGGTGATGATGCGGGTGCCCGATGCGCCGATGGGGTGACCCAGCGCGGTGCCGCCGCCGTTGACGTTGACCTTCTCGTGCGGAATGCCAAGGTCGGCCATGGCGAACATCGCGACGCAGGCGAATGCCTCGTTGATTTCGAACAGATCAACGTCGCCAATCTGCCAGCCAGCCTTGTCCAGAACCTTGGTGATCGCGCCGACCGGGGCAGTGGTGAACTTGGCCGGTTCCTGAGCATGGGCAGCCACGGCGACGATGCGGGCGACGGGCTCCAGCCCCTTGGCATCGGCATAGGACTGGCGGCTGAGTACAACCGCTGCCGCACCATCCGAAATCGAGCTGGAGCTGGCGGCAGTGATCGTGCCGTCCTTGGCAAAAGCTGGCTTCAGACCGGGGATCTTGTCCGGACGGCCTTTGCCGGGAGCTTCGTCGGTATCGACCACTACATCGCCGCCGCGCGATTTGACCGTGACCGGCACCACTTCGCTGGCAAACGCGCCAGAGGCGATGGCGGCTTGTGCGCGGCGCAGCGATTCGATGGTGTAGGCGTCCTGCGCCTCTCGCGTCAGCTGATATTCGTTGGCGGTGACTTGCGCAAAGCTGCCCATCGATCCGCCTTCGTAGGCATCTTCCAGGCCATCGAGGAACATGTGGTCATAGGCCGTGTCATGCCCGGCGCGCGCGCCCGAGCGGTGCTTTTTCAGCAGGTATGGCGCGTTGGTCATGCTTTCCATGCCGCCGCTGATGACCACATCGATCGAGCCGCTCGCCAGCGCCTCTGCTCCCATGATCACCGTCTGCATGCCTGATCCGCAAACCTTGTTGACCGTGCTTGCTTGCACCGAAGTGGGCAGCCCGGCCTTGAGCGCGACCTGACGGGCAGGGGCCTGGCCGAGACCGGCGGGCAGCACGCAGCCCATGTAGATCCGCTCTATATCGCCGCCCGCCACGCCGGAACGTTCGACCGCCGCCTTGACCGCCGTCGCGCCAAGGTCAGTTGCCGAAACGTCGGCAAACACGCCTGACAGCCCGCCCATCGGGGTTCGGGCGTACGACAGGATGACGATTGGATCGGATGCGGAAATTTGGCCCATCGGGGGGTTCCTCTGCCATTTGTGTGCGAACACGTTAATAAACTCTATTGCAGTGCAGCAAGACACCGCAGCGCCGCCTTGTCAAGCGGCGACGTGCTGTGCGTTAAGGCTGACCGCCGCAGATATTATAGCAATAGGCTAGATTTGATCACCAACGGCAGGAAATGGGCATATCCGCGGGTTCCCCCACTTGCGCCTGCGGCTTGCCCGGATTAGTGCCCGCTGCAACGCGTAATCTGCAGGCGAGTCAGCCTTCCACAAGAGTGTTTGTCGTGGTCCAGCTTTCGGAATATCTGCCGATCCTGATCTTTCTGGCGATTGCGCTAGGATTGTCGACGGCTTTTGTCTTTCTGCCGATCGGGGTTTCGTACCTCACGGGTACCCATAACCCGAATGCGGACAAGAACAGTGAGTATGAATGCGGCTTCCCCGCCTTTGAAGACCCGCGCAGCCAGTTTGACGTGCGGTTCTATCTGGTGGCGATCCTGTTCATCGTGTTCGATCTGGAAGCCGCGTTCCTGTTCCCTTGGGCGGTAAGCCTGCGAGAGACGGGCTGGGCGGGCTGGCTGACGATGATGGGCTTTATCTTCGAACTGGTCATCGGCCTTGCCTATGCCTGGAAGAAGGGGGCTTTGGACTGGGAATGAGCACCGTGACCGCACCTTCGATTATCATGCCCGGCAGCGCCGCAGCGGCAAATCCCGTCATTTCGCCCGATCAGGCGTTTTTCAACAGCCTGAACTCCGAAGTCTCGGACAAGGGCTTTTTGATCACCAGCACCGAGGAACTGTTTCAGTGGGCCCGCACCGGCTCGCTGTGGTGGATGACCTTTGGCTTGGCGTGCTGCGCGGTGGAGATGATCCACGTCTCCATGCCCCGCTATGATATGGAGCGTTTCGGCGTCGCTCCGCGCGCCTCTCCGCGCCAGTCGGACGTAATGATCGTGGCTGGTACCCTGTGCAACAAGATGGCCCCGGCGCTGCGCAAGGTCTATGACCAAATGTCAGACCCGAAGTATGTGATTTCGATGGGTTCGTGCGCTAATGGCGGCGGGTATTATCACTATTCGTACTCGGTCGTGCGCGGCTGTGACCGGATCGTGCCGGTGGACATTTATGTGCCCGGCTGCCCGCCGACGGCTGAGGCGCTGCT
>JBDUBN010000023.1:0-14945 GCA_040004085.1 Novosphingobium sp. | reverse complement strand
GGCAAAATCTGAACTATCCTCTCATCATCGTCATCCTGAACTTGTTTCAGGACCCATTGTGCCGAAAGGTCAGCGTTGGCAGGATAGCCGCCAATTGCGAGGGAATCCCGCCGGAACAGAGCTTCAGCCTGCGTGGATAAATGGGTCCTGAAACAAGTTCAGGATGACGAAGTCAGGGTCGATCCCGAAGCTACTTCGTGCGCGCTATCTCATCATAGGCGCGGCGGAATTCCTTGGCGAACATGTCCATGAACGCCTCGTCTGAGCCGTGGACGACGCCGCCGAATTCGCGTTCATAGGCGGCCCACAATGCAGCGTCGCGTGATCCCGGCAGGATCTTGGACAGGATGCCCTGCTTGGTCGCCCGGGCGCGGATGGCGCTGGGGGAGAACCGGTCAAGCGTCGCCCGTAGCGCGCCCTGCATCGCCTTCAGCGTGGCCATCTGGTGCGCCTGCAAATCCTTGAACGCGTCCTCAATCGCCAGATCGGCCGAGACAAACCCACGTTCGGGCGGGTTGAGCAACTGGACCAGCGCCTGTTCGGGCGAGCGCGCGAATTTCAGCGGGTTGTTGCCGTTGATCTCAAAGCTGGTGCCCTGCGCGCCCATCTGGCTCTTCGCCCTCGCCCGCGCCTCTACCAGCACATACAGGCCAAAGATCAGCCGCCGCAGCAAGTCGCCCGCCGCTGCCAGCACGCCGGTTTGGTCCTGATTGATCTGCGCCGGGTCGATCCCGGCGGCGGAGAGCATGGCGGATATATTGGCAGCAGGTGCAGCCTGTTGAGACGGCGCGGCTTGAGCTATCGGCGCTTGAACAGGAGTCGGCTGCTGCGCAAACGAAGGTACGGCGGGCGCTGGCACCGGAGGCGCAGCGGCAGGTGTGCCAAAGCCACCGCGCGCCCAATCCACGACATTGCTCTGTGCAAACTGGCCCCAGATATCGTCAGCGGCGGGGGCTGATGGAGCTGCGGCAGGGCTCGACCATCCCGAGGCCGGTGTCACCGGCGCAGGCGCTGAATCCCAGGCAGAGGGCGCGGCGGACGGCGCTGGCGGAACGAACGCAGGCGAGGGTGCGCCCCAGCCTCCTGCATCGCTCACAGGCGGCGCGGCAGGAACGCCCCATCCACCTGTTGCCGCAACACCTGAACCGGGCGCAGCAACGGGCGGCGCCGCCCAGGCTTGCGACATCGGCCCGCCACCGGAAATGGCCGAGGCGGCAGGAGCGGCGTCCCAGCTCGACGCGGCGATATGCGGCGCTGCACCTGAACCCGGAGCCGAAGCGGCCCAGCCCTGCCACTCCGGCGTTTGTGGTGACGCATTGCGCTCGGCAGCCGCAGCAGCGGAGGCTTCGTCCAAGGCGGCGACAATCTCGAACCGGCCGATGATGAAGACGTCGCCCTGCCCGATCAGGTGCGGCCCGGCCAGCCGTGCCTCGTGCCCTTTCAGGAAGGTGCCGTTGGTGCTCACGTCGATCAGTTCGTACTGATCGCCGAGGCAGCGCACTTCACAGTGGTTGGACGAGATGAACCGCGTCGGGTCAGGCAACGCCCAGTCGCTAGTCGCCGCACGGCCGATCTTCGCGCCCCGCCGATCCAGCACCAACGATGCGGGCGAGCCGTTATCCAGCGCGGGAACGTTACGGATGGTCAGGGTCAAAGGCACTTGTCAAACCTAGCGTTTAATCGGGCGGTTGTCATCGGGCGCGAATCGCAAGGCAGGGTGGAAGGGCTGATCAATGATCGCTCACCATCGCCTCGCCAATCGCCAGTGCCTGACGCATAGCCCCGTCGGGGTCGCTCAAGGTATGCGCCCCCAGCACGACGGCGATGGCGGCCATACGGGCGCACAAATGGGGATCGGGCTGGATCGCCGGAAACTCAGCCGGAGCGAGCGACCCTCCGGACAGGAACACCGCGTCGCACAGCAGCTTGGCTGGGGTAGTCTTTTTCGCTTCATCGCCCGCTTCACCGGCGGCCCGGCGCAATGCGTCGTCCGGGCTATCAATCCAGCGCAGCACCGCAATCATCAACGGATCGTGGCGATCGGCGATGCCCGTTTCCATCAACGCCCGTGCGGCCCAGACCACGCATTCATAGCGCGGTAAAGCGTGCGCCAGAAACTCGAGCGCCGCATCCAGATCGCCGTCACCGACCAACCGCGCGAACCACGCGGGTAGCGTTTGCCCCTCGGCCTCAGCCGGAGGGTTGCCGGGATCGATCACCAAGGCCAGCTGGCCCGCGTCGATCCACGGGGAATGATTCCATGCCGTCATGCCCGCCACCTCAATTGATCATCACTACGCCGCCCTTGGCGATCAGCGCGGCCTTTCCCTCGATATTGGTTTTCGTGGCGCTGAGATCGGCAGTGCCCTTGGCGGCCATGTCAAGGATCGCGGTCGCCAGCTTGATTGACGCCGGGTCGAGGACAAACGTGCTCTGGCCCACCTTCAGCGTGATCTTGCTCTTGGCGGTGATGGTAATCTCGGTGCCAGCGTCGATGGTGATCGACTTGGTGACGTTGAGCGTGTCGTTGGAATCGATCTTGACCTTGCGATCCTTGGTCACGGTCACGGTTTCAGTGCCCTTGACCTCTTCCTCGCGGTTTTTCTTGATCGTGATCTTTTCGTTTTCGCCGACTTCCTCAGTGCGGTTCTTGCCGACCTTGATCATCACGTCCTTGCCGACGTGGTGACTTTCATCGTGGCGCACGCGCGTGTTCATGTCGCGCTCTGCGTGGATGAACAGCTCTTCCTTGCCGGTCGCGTCTTCAAACCGCAGTTCGTTGGCGCCGGGCTTGCCAGTGTCCAGCTTTTCCGCGTCGCTCAGGTCCGATCCGCTATCCTGCTTGTAAGTCTTGCTCCGCCACAGCGCGCGCGTCTTGTTGGCGGGCAAGGGATAGACCGGCTTGTGCCCGGAATTGAACACCCGCCCAACCACGATCGGCCGGTCCGGATTGCCGTTGATAAAATCGACGAGCACCTCATGCCCGATGCGCGGGATGACGATATTGCCCAGCCCACCAGTTTGCGAAACGCGCAGCCAGCAACTGCTCTTGTCGTTCAGTTCGCCCTTGCGGTCCCAATGGAACTGAACCTTGATGCGGCCGAATTCATCGACGTGAATTTCCTCGCCCGCAGGTCCGGTAACTACCGCTGTCTCCGGCCCCTTGGCCGAGGGACGCGGAGTGACGATGGGGGCGCGGAACTGGACGTCATCCGGGATCGCCAGAAACTCGACATGGCCCTCACCGCCGCCCATGCCGGAACGGTAATTTTCGCTCGCCAGATGGGTGCGGCAACTGGTGATCATGTACTTGCGATTGAACCGGGCGTTGGGGTGACGATCCAAGGCGAAAGTATAGCCCGGCTGGATGCCCGCGTACCGGCTGCTTCCTTCATAGCGCAAGCGCTGGGCGCGGCGGGATTCCAGCAGGACATGGCTGAGCGCTTTGCCGTCCGCCTCTTCAAAAAACCGTCCTGGCCAGCGATAGACCTCAATCGCGTCCTCATCGTGCGCCTTGTGCTCTTCCACCGTGGCCTTGCGCGGGCGGTCAGCCTTGGTGAAATCATAGTCGTGCATCGTCACTTTGGCTTCGGCGCCGCTGGATGCATGTTCGTGCCATGACTGAACAAAGGCGCGCAGCCCCGCGCGCTGCCCTGAATCGACAATGTCCACCGAATCGCTCACCGGGTTGAAGTGCAACTTTCCGGCGGGCATCTGCGGGTGCGAACTGGGTTTGTCGCAGATCATCATCCGGTGTGCGGATGCTTCATGCTGGTAGTAATAATACAGACCTTCTTCTTCGAGCAGGCGGCAGACAAAGGCAAAATCACTTTCGCCATACTGTACGCAATAGGCCAGCGTCCGCTTGCCGCCGCTGGCGACGACCTTGAACGCGATTTTGCAGCGTTCCAGAACTTCCTCGACAATCGAGATGACTGTCTTGCCCTGATAGATGCAGTAATTACTGCCCTGTTCATGAAAATACGACGACGGCGCCAGTGTCAGGCGGTACAAATGTCCTTCGCCGTTCACTTCCTCGATATAGCGTCCATCAATCACCACGCCGTTGAAATAGCGCTGCAATTCGCCATCCAGATTGGCGCTGATCGCCGCCGGTTTACCCAGATTGTCGAGCAGCTTGATTTCGGCCTTGGCCAGAACATCGAGCGAAATAACAAACCGCTCGCTAAGTCCCTCGTGCGCATCAAGGCTGACGAGGGTGAGTTTTTCGCCGCCCAATTTCAAGGTAAGGGAAGTCTGTCGCTTCAAATAGGCGGCCACTGAAAATCCCCCTGCGAATAGCCCTTGACGGCATCTTGCAACAATTTGACGGCAGTTCAAGGCAGGCAGGTTGCCCTACGCGATACCGGATTAATCCATTGCTACCAGATCGTAGTGGACTTATGAAGAAGGGATAGGGGGATTCAGTAGAGTTCCTGCGTTCTGCGTCTTTCGTCGGCGCCGTAGAGGGGTTCACGCACATGACATCCGCTAAATTATTGCTGTTCGCCGCCGGAATTATGCTTCCGGCCTCCGCAATGGCTCAGTCCGCACCGCACAATGCCGCGGATGATGTCAAGAGCGCGGCGCAGATCCGCTGTGAACTTGTCAACGATTGCAAACCTTTGCCAGCATCACGCCGCTGGATTGATCCGCTGGCCGGTCCGGCAGAGCGCACCGTGCGCACAAATTCAAGCCAGACTGCGACCGCCGCCGTCCGCGCCCAGCCCGCCCGCATCGCGCCCACCAAGATGAAAATGCGCGTCGGTCCGAAAATCATCGAAGTTTCCGGCAGCGGACTGTGGATCAACTTTGCCTCGGGTTCGGCGGCGATTGACGAAACCGGGTTCATGCAGGCGACCGAATTGTATTCTGCACTCAGCCCTGCCGAATGGGCAGCCGGTAAGTTCGAGATTTCGGGCCACACCGACGCTGTCGGCAGCGCCGCCTATAACCGCGATCTGTCGGCAAAGCGCGCGCAGGCACTGGCCACTTTCCTGGTGTCAAAGGGCGTCGATCGGTCACATCTGGTGGTGCATGGGTTCGGCTTTGAACGCCCGCTGGTCGGCATTGAGCGGGTTGACCCGAAGAACCGCCGGGTCGATATCGTCAAGCTCAAGTAATTCATACAACACACTATTTCAATAAAGGGCGGGGGCAACTGGATGGCTTTGGATATCGCCGCGCTGATTGCCCCGCTTTCGGATGAGCAACCGTCCGGGCCGGATTTGTGTGACGATCCCGAACGGATGACGATTGAGGACGCGTTTTCGCGTTCGGTCAGCGATGACAATGCCGAGGAAAGCTCTGCCTCCGAATGGCGCGCGACGATTGGCCTGATCCTCGATCAGTGCAACCGTACGCGCGACTTGTGGCTCGCCGCCTATCTGATGCGCGCCGCCGCCCGGTCTGGCCAGATCGACCTGCTGGTTGATGGCGCTCGCCTGTTGGCCGGTTTGATGGAAGAACGCTGGACGGATGTTCACCCCCAGCTTGAAGATCTCGGCTTTATCGGCCGCAAGACCCCGTGCGAGTCGCTGACGCGGATTGCCGAATTTCTCGGGCCGCTGGAACGCTGCCCCTTATTGAAGCACTCGCGTCTGGGCCAGTTTTCAGGTGCCGATCTGATCCGCTTGGCCGATCAGGGCAGCAGGGCCGCCGATTACGGCACGTTCCGCGCAGTGGTCGATGCCACTCCGGCGGAAGACCTCGAGGCCTTGCTGGCACTGATGGACGACCTGCGCGACGCGATCCGCCGCACGGACAACGCGTTGACGGCCAATGCGGAAGGCGATACGGCCACGAACTTCGCGCCGACCCACGAAATGCTCGGCAAATTGCGCAGCGCCGTCGCCGCACTGGTGCTGGGGACGGTTGTCGAAGCGGCCAGTCCGGGAGTAGACGAAGCGGCGAAACCGGCCACTTCGGCACCGGCCCTACACTCAAATGGAGGCGGTTTTTCCGGCAGCGTCGGCAGCCGCGATGATGTGGTCAAGGCACTCGACGCGATCTGCGCTTACTACGCCCATTATGAGCCTGCCAGCCCCGTGCCATTTGTCTTGCGTCGCGCCAAGGACTGGATTAGCCTCGATTTCATGGCGGTACTTGCCGACATTGCGCCGGGCAGCCTTGATGAGGCGACGCGGGTTCTGAAAACCCGAAACGGCGAAAGTAATGACGGCGGGGGCAGCAACTGGGGTTCTAACGATACAAACAGTCAGGTGGATGACTCGTCATCATCGGGCGGCGATAACGGCTGGTGACGACTAGCGCGCCGGCCACCGAATAAAGTCTATTTCCTGCCGAAAGGCATAACGCACGATTTCGGAGACTAACGATGGCAAAAAGTGGCCAGCGCTTCATTAAGGAAAACCGGGCTCCCCGGGTTCATATCGAATATGAAGTCGAAACCGGCGGCGCCAAGCAAAAGGTTGAGCTGCCGTTTGTCATGGGCGTGATGTCTGATCTTTCGGGCAAGAGCCACGTCGCGAAAAAGGCATTGAATGACCGCGAATTCGTCGAATTCGACATGGACAACTTTGACCAGCGCATGGCCGCCATCGCCCCGCGTGCGGCGTTCAATACGGAAAATACCTTGACCGGCGAAGGCAAGCTGGCCGTCGATCTGGAATTCAAGTCGATGGAAGATTTCTCGCCCGGCGCAGTGGCCAAAAAAGTGCCCGCGCTTGCCCAGTTACTCGAAGTGCGGCAGCAGGTGAACGACCTGATGCTCTACATGGACGGCAAGGACGGGGCGCAGGAACTGCTCGATAACCTGCTGAAAAATCCGGACATGATGAAGGCGCTTTCATCCGCCCGCCAGAATTCCGAAGGCTCAGCCGACGAAGGCGAAGCGCAGGCTTAAGTTATTTGACGGCGTCACGCCTTTGCAACGCGCCGGTTTTACCGAAGTTCGAAATTAGGGAAGTTTCACATGGCGACTGAACAGGTCCAGTCCACGGGCGCGGCAACCGAAACCGAATTCGCGCCGGACGATTTCGCAGCGCTCCTGCGCAAGGAATTCAAACCGGGTTCGGACGAACGCGCCAGCCGCATCGACCAGGCCGTGGCCACACTGGCGCAGCAGGCGCTGTCGGACTCCAGCATCATCGGCAGTGACGTGTTCTCGACAATGGACGCGCTGCGCTCCGCGATCGACAAGAAACTGACCGAACAGGTCAACCAGATCATCCACCACCCCGATTTCATGGAGCTGGAAAGCGCCTGGCGTGGGCTGAACTACATGGTGATGAACACGTCCACGGGCAAGGATCTGAAGATCCGCGTCATGAACATGGGCAAGGCCGAGGCCTACAAGATGTCGCGCCAGTACCGCGATGCCGCCTGGGACCAGAGCCCGCTGTTCAAGCGCATTTACGAATCCGAATTCGGCCAGTTGGGCGGCCAGCCTTACGGTTCGATTGTCTGCGACTACAATTTCGACCACTCCGCTCCCGATCTGGAAGTGATGAAGTGCCTGTCGAAAATCGGTGCCGCCGCGCACTGCCCCTTCGTCGCCGCTGCCGCTCCCGCGCTCATGGGCATGCAAAGCTGGACCGAACTGTCCAACCCGCGTGACCTCGGCAAATTGTTCGATGCCACCGACTATGCCGCGTGGCGTTCGTTCCGCGACACCTCAGACAGCCGCTACCTGGCGCTTGCCATGCCGCGCTTTCTGGGCCGCCAGACTTATGGCGCCAAGACTGAGCCGGTGGACGAGTTTGATTTCGAAGAAGAAACCGACGGCAATCACGACAAGCACCTGTGGGTCAACGCTTCCTACGCGATGGGCGTCCGCATTACCGAGGCGTTCAGCACTTATGGCTGGACCACCCGCATTCGCGGCGTGGAAAGTGGCGGCACGGTTGAAAACCTGCCCACCGCGATGTTCCCCACCGACGACGGCGGCGTGGACATGAAGTGCCCGACCGAAATCGCCATTTCCGATCGCCGCGAAGCTGAACTTTCCAGTTCCGGTCTGCTCGCGCTGATCCACCGCAAGGGTTCGGACAAGGCCACCTTCATCGGTGCGCAAACGGTCCACAATCCGGCCAAATATGACGACGCTGCGGCCACTGCATCGTCCAACCTGTCGGCGCGGTTGCCCTATATCTTCGCCAGTTGCCGGTTTGCGCACTACCTGAAGTGCATGGTGCGTGACTGGGTTGGCGGCAATCGCGAAGCACCGCAATTGCAGCGTGACCTCAATCAATGGATCAGCAACTATATCGACGGCGCGCCTGAGACTTCGTCTGAAGAGACCAAGGCCCGGCTCCCGCTCAAGGATGCCAAGATCGAAATTATTCCAGATGAAGAAAACCCCGGATATTACAAGGGAAAGTTCCTGTTCGTCCCGCACCATCAGTTGGAAGGAATGGACGTAGCTTTGAGCATGGTTTCAAGACTCCCCAAGGGAGCTTGATTATAATAACGACTGGTCGCGTTAATAATCCAAGAATTTTACTTAGGCGCACTGGAGAACGACAATGGCTGTAGCAGATTTCTTCCTCAAGATTGATGGCATCGATGGGGAATCCGCTGATCACAAGCACAAAGGGCAGATCGATCTCATGTCGTTCAGCTGGGGCGAATCAAATGGCGGCACATTCTCCACTGGCGGCGGCGGCGGCGCTGGCAAGGTGTCGTTTCAGGACCTTCACGTCTCGACACACGTCAGCAAAGCATCGCCAAAACTGATGCTCGCCTGCGCCAGCGGCGAACACATCAAGGGTGCCGTGCTCTACGTCCGCAAGGCGGGCAAGGACCAGCAGGAATTCTACAACGTCAAAATGTCCGACGTGCTGATCTCAAGCTACAGCAGCGCGGCCAGCGAAGGCAGTCCGCGTCCGACCGATCAATTCTCGCTCAATTTCGCGAAGATCGAGTTCGAATACAAGGAACAGAAGGCCGACGGCACGCTTGGCGGCGCCATCCACGGCGGCTGGGATCTGAAGGCGAACGTAAAAGTATAATCTGTAGGGGCGTCAGTCATGAATAATGCCGACGCCTTGCTGCGTCAGGGCGATGTCAACGGTGCGCGAGCCGCACTGGTCGACATCGTCCGGTCGCAACCTGCCAATGAGCAGGCGCGAATGTTCCTGTTCCAGTTGCTCGCCGTTTCTGGCGAATGGGACAAGGCGCGCACCCAATTGGCCGCGCTGGTTCAATTGGCCGCCAATGCCCAGATGCTGGGAGCGACTTACAACCAGGTACTCGATGCCGAAAAGAAGCGCGCAGCGGTGTTTGCCGGTGCGGAAGATATTGCCCTGCTCGCCGGTGAAGGTAGTTGGGCTGATGGTGTGGCAAAAGGGATCAACCTGCTGACGCGCGGCGACGTCGCCGGTGCAATCGCCGCTCGGGATGAGGCGTTCGACAATGCGCCGGACATGCCGGGCACAATCGACGGCGTGAAATTTGACTGGATCACCGACGCAGACAGCCGGTTTGGCCCGTGCTTCGAGATTATCATCGGCGGCAAATATGGACTGATCCCGTTCGATCAGATCGAATCCATCACCTCAGCCGGTCCGGAAGACTTGCGCGATACGCTGTGGTATCCGGTGCAGATCCGCTTGCAGTCTGGCCAATCGGCGGCAGCGTTCCTGTTCGCCCGCTATCCCGGCGGTGAGGCTTCGGCGGATGGCGCGGAGAAACTGGGCCGCGCGACCGGCTGGGCTGATGCGGAATGGGGCCAGCAAGGCTGCGGCCAGCGTCTGCTCACTTTGTCTGAAGGAGACGATCGCGGCATCCTTGATGTCCGCAGCATCGTGTTCGACTGATGGCTGGCGACGAACGCGGCGGGCGGCTGAATCCGACCCTGTTCGACAAACTGCTGACAGGCCATGAAATTATCGGCATGCGCGGCGATGAAGTTGAAGGGGTGGAGCAGCAGCACAATGCGCTGCAATTCTACACCGTCGATCAAAGCAAGCGCTTCACCGAAAAAGCCCTGCGCGCCACCGTGCGCCGCGAACTGGGCTGGTTGCTCAACACCACCAATTTTGAATCGTGCATTTCGCTGGATGATTTCCCAAACGTCCGCAGCAGCGTGCTGAACTACGGCGTGCCTGATATGGCGGGAAAATCGCTTAACAACCGCCTGATCCAGCAGCGCGCTCGCGACATGCGCGCTGCCGTGCTGGCGTTTGAACCGCGCATCGATCCCGCCACGCTCGACATTGACGTCGCCGACCAGATGGAGCGCGAAAACGCCATCACCTATATCATCCAGGCCGACGTGACTTCGGCGGTGCGCGCCATTCCGGTCAAGTTCCGCACTGATATCGAGGCGGATTCAGCCTCGGTCACGGTCAGGGAATAAGGCCGATGGACCCCCGCCTCCTCCGTTTCTACAACGACGAACTGGCATATTTGCGCGAATCCGCCCGTGAATTCGGCGAGGAGCATGAAACCGTTGCCGGGTCGCTGGGGCTGAAGACTCCAAACGATCCCGATCCCTATGTCGAACGCCTGCTCGAAGGCGTCGCGTTTCTGGGCGCGCGGGTGCAATTGAAACTGGCCGACCAGTACCCCGAGTTCACTCAGCATCTGCTGGCCGCCGTCCAGCCACACTATCTTGCCCCGACTCCATCGATCTGCATCGCCGGTTTTGAGCCGAAGGAAAGCGATCCGGCGCTGGCCGAGGGCTATGTCATCCCGCGCGACACCGAACTGGTGGCCACCGCGACCGACCACGGCAACGCGCCTGTCACCTTCCGCACCGGCCACCCAGTAACGCTGTACCCCGTGCGCATCAGCGAGGTCGAATACCTCGGCTCGCGCACCGCCGTCGCCAGCTATGCCAGCGCCGCCAATGTCCGCGCCGAGGCGGGGCTGCGGCTGCGGTTCGAGGCAACCGGCGCGATCCCGCTCGACAAGCTGAAGATCACGAGCTTGCCCCTGTACCTCGACGGGTCAGAGGCCGTTCCGGGCGAGTTATACCGGCACTTCATCGGCGACGCGGTTGCGGTTATCAGCAAACCCGCCGCATCGGCATCGGCCAAGCCGCAGTCGCTCCCCCTGCCCGAACAGATCGGCTTTTCCGACGATGAGGCACTGCTCCCCGCCGAGGAGAGGTCATTTCGCGGTTACCGGCTGCTGAGCGAGTTCTTCGCCTGCCCGGAACGCTTCCTGTTCGCCGAACTGCGCGGCATCGATCAGGCCTTTGCCGCGTCGGGGGGCGGGGCCTGCGACGTGGTGCTGCTGTTCAACCGCGCCTCTGACGTGCTGAGCGGCGCACTGTCGCCGGCCAACTTCCGGCTGTTTGCCACTCCGGCGATCAACTTGTTCGAAAAGCAGCTAGGCCGGGTGCAGATCACCACCACTGATCACGAATTCCACGTCGTGCCCGATCGCACACGGCCGCTCGATTTCGAGACCTGGCGGCTGCTTGATGTACAGGCCCACTTGCGCGACGAAACCGAGCCGCGCCCGGTGGCACCACTTTATGCATTGGGCGCGTTGCTATACGATTGGCACGACGCGATATTCTACGTGCCGCGCATCAGCCTGCGCCGGTTGTCAACCAAGATGCGCAAGCTGCAAAAGCGCGGCGATTATACCGGCACCGAAACGTGGATTTCGCTGACCGCGCCGGGCAATGCCGAGCGGATTGCCGACATCAAGGAACTGTCGATACGCGCGCTGGTGACGAACCGCGAACTGGCCGGCGACTTGACATTTCGCGGCACCCAGCACTTCGTCCCACCGGGCGGCCCGGTACGCACGGTTTCGGTCCTGCGCAGCCCCAGCAAGCCCCGTCCGCCGCTCGGGCTGGACGACGGCGCGTGGCGGGTGATCGCTCACCTGACGCCCAATTATGCCAGCCTCGCACCTGAGGACGGCAATGACCCGTCGATGCTGCGTGACCACTTGGCGCTCTACGGTCGGCGCGACGATTCGGTCATGCGCCGCCAGATTGACGGCATCTCCGCCGTGCGCTCCACGCCGATCATCCGCCGCATTCCGGGGCGCGGACAGATGGCGGTCGCGCGCGGCAGCCGGATCACGCTGACGCTGGACGACGGATCGTTTGAAAATGGCAGACTGTTCCTGTTCGCGGCAGTGATTGAGCGATTCCTCGCCGAATTCGCGACGATCAACAGTTTTACCGAAACCATCATCGAAACCCCCGGGGAAGGGACCGTGGCAAAATGGCCGGCAAGGATCGGACGCCGACACACGATCTGACGGCGCGGTTCCTGCAAACGCAGGATATCAGCCGGTCCGGCCTGTTCGCGCTGGTGCGCCAGTTGGAAGCGCGCGCGCGTGACAAGCCGCGGCTGGGCAATGCCAAGCGGCCCGAGCACAGCATCGTCGATCTGGCGCAAGAGCCGAACATGGGCTTTGCCAGCACCACCCTGGTCAGCACCGAACCGATGCACGGACGGATGCGCATTCGCGGGCACTGGCTGGGCCTGACCGGGCCGATGGGCCCGCTGCCCACGCACCTGACCGAGTTCGCGGTGTTCGAGCGGCGCTATGCCAAAAGCCACCCCTTCGGCGATTGGCTCGACATGATCGCCGGGCGGATGCTCCAGCTGTTCTATCGCGCCTGGGCTGAATCGCAGCCCGCTGCGCAGGCTGACCGACCGGGCGATGACCGCTTTGCCGGCTGGCTTGCGGCCTTGTCTGGCGCGATGGAGGGCGGGCGCGATGACAGTCCGTTTTTCAGCCGCGCACGCGTTCACTATGCCGCGCTGTTCGGCGGATCGCGCAGCGCCATCGCCATTCAGGACGCGCTGAGTCACTTGCTGCGCCAGCCGGTGCGGGTGATAGAATACATGCCCAAGTGGCGCGATTTTGAGCCTGAGGACTGCACGCGGCTTGGCCAGTCGTTCAATACCTTGGGCAGTGACGCCGTGCTGGGCGCGCGCATTTTCAGCGCCGCCGATGCGTTCCGCGTCGTGGTGCGCGCGACCAGTTACCGCGACTACCTGTCGATGTTGCCGGGCGGTGAGCGCTTTGCCGTCGCTGCCGAGGCGATCGAGGCGTTCAAGCCCAGTCATCTGGAATGGGACTTGTGCGTTGAGATCGACAACGCCGATGCGCCGCCCGCGCGCCTTGATGGCCGCAGCCGCCTTGGCTGGACCAGTTGGACCAAGCGCCCCGTCGCTGCCCGCGCCCGCAAGAAAGCAGGCGCGCAAACCGAAAGCAGCGGCACGATCCGCGCTGACGCTCACTTACGCAAATCAAGCATGAAAAAGAGGAAACCGGCCCTATGACCGAAATCAGCCGCAGCGCGCTATTTGGCCGTCTCAATCAGACCGCGCTCAAAGCCGTCGAGAATGCCACCGGCTTTTGCAAGATGCGCGGCAACCCTTATGTCGAGCTGGTCCACTGGATCCACATCATGCTGCAAGACCCGCAGAACGACGTCTCGGCGATCCGCACCGCATTCGGGCTGGATGACACCAAACTGGCCCGCGAAGTTGTGGCCGCGCTGGACGCCTTGCCGCGCGGGGCAACCTCGATTTCCGACTTCTCGCCCCAGATCGAAGAGGCGATCGAGAAGGGCTGGCTCTATGCCTCGCTCCAATTCGGCGCGGGCCGGGTGCGGACCGGGCACTTGCTCTACGGCATGTTGAAAACGGCAACGTTGAAGAATGCACTGTTCTCGCTCAGCGGCGAGTTCCGCAAGATTCAGGCCGAAAAACTGGCGAGCGAATTTGAAAGCGTTTGCGCGTCCTCGCATGAAACCACGCAAGGCGATGTGGGCGGTGCGGCGGCCAGTGGCGGCGGGGAAGCTGGCGCAGGCCCGGTTGGCGAAGGCGAGGCGCTCGCCAAGTTCTCTGTCGACCTCACCGAACAAGCCCGCACTGGTAAGATCGACAAGATCGTCGGGCGCGATGCGGAAATCCGGCAGGTGATCGACATCCTGCTGCGCCGGCGCCAGAACAATCCGATTCTGGTGGGCGAGGCGGGCGTCGGCAAGACCGCCGTGGTCGAGGGCTTTGCCAAGCGCATCGTCGATGGCGATGTGCCGCCCGCGCTCAAGGGCGTCACCTTGCGCAGCCTTGATATCGGGCTGATGCAGGCCGGAGCCAGCATGAAGGGCGAGTTTGAAAAGCGCCTGCGTCAGGTGATTGACGAGGTTGAGGCCAGCCCCACCCCGATCATCCTGTTCATTGACGAAGCACACACGCTGATCGGCGCGGGCGGTCAGGCAGGCACCGGCGATGCCGCCAACCTGCTCAAGCCCGCCTTGGCGCGCGGCAATCTGCGCACCGTGGCGGCGACGACTTACGCCGAATACCGCCAGTATTTTGAGAAGGACCCCGCCCTCACTCGCCGTTTCCAGACGGTCGATGTAGGGGAACCTGAGACGGACAAGGCCATCGCCATGATTCGCTCAGTCGCGCCGATGATGGAAAAGCATCACAATACCGTCGTGCTGGACGAGGCGGTTGAGGCGGCGGTCAAGCTGTCGCAGCGCTATGTTCCGGCGCGGCAGTTGCCAGACAAGGCCGTCAGCCTGCTAGACACCGCCTGTGCCCGCGTTGGCGTGTCGCAACATGCCACCCCGGCGCAAGTCGAGGACCGCAAGCGCAAGGTCGAACTGCTGGAAGTCGAACGCGAAATCGCCGCGCGTGAGGCGGGCGGGCAATACACTACCGGCGAGCGCCTGCCCAAACTGGACGAGGCGATTGCCGAAGCGAAGTCCGCGCTCGAGGAAGTCACCGCCAAGTGGGACCTCGAAATGGCCGCGCTGGCAGGCGTAGTCGCCGCGCGCGACGCCTTGTCAGGCGCCCGCGCCGCTGCCGGAGAGGACGGCACGGTTGACAACGAGGAAGCGCTAAAGGCCGACCTCACCGCCGCAATCACCGCCATGCGTAATGCCAGCGGCGACAATCCGATGGTCTTCGGCGTGGTCGATCAGGATGCGGTCGCCGCCGTGGTTGGCGACTGGACGGGCATCCCGATGGGCCGCATGGTCAAGAACGAAA